>JABMMY010000198.1 GCA_013205415.1 Deltaproteobacteria bacterium | reverse complement strand
TCTCGATCTATATCTCGCCTATGTGAATGGGTATTTGGTACCTCGATAAGCTTTTTTTAAAAAAATAAAACTCCACAAAAAAAATCTGAGCGTGGGTTTAATGCGCGCTAGAACCTCATTTTTTAGTGACAAAAACCGGCTAGTTCTCCTCCCCTTTATTAGGGCGGGTCTACCCATTAGTCGGGGCCAGGTATCTTAATTAGATTCATTAAAAAAAAGGTTTCTGAGAAATTATCGACAGGGGACTAAACGTAATTTCGCTTCTATGGTTGAGTCGATAGAATCAAGCGTGATCACTCCTTGTCGATTAGAGCTTCCAATAACGCCCATTGAGGTATTTAGCACGAGTGCAATAGGCTGGCCTGTAGAACATCTATTTCTCGCAGTAAAGTAGGGTTTATCTCTCTTAAAGAAGTCGAATTCCTTTGGACCCGAAAAGTATTTGATCGGACTAGATCCCACCTGTGAATTTCCAAAGATAAAATAGGTGAATAGATAGGAGGCTGTATTCCTTTCCAATTCTGTGAACCCTCGGTAATCAACAGAGACCACCTCTGCAGTATAGTCTAGTGGCACCGTCACTTTCGTGATTAACTGGCAATTCTTAGTGCTATTTTTAAGGGGTATTCCAGGTCCCTTTTCAGCTAGATAATTGGAAAAGATAAATGAAAAGGCATCATTAGTTGCCAGAAATGCCACCGAGCCCTGAGCACATCCCGTTCCATGATAGGTGGGAGCGCTAAAGATGAGACTAGGAGAATCGGCTAAAAGAGTTGCGGAAACTATAAAAAAAACTACACTCCACCTTAAAATGCTCGATAACCTGAAGGACATAAGAACCTCCTGTTTAAGGGCTGCTATTCTTATACCAACTAAGAGATAGGCAATTGTGGTGAATACCCAAAGAGTTCAGCCATCAAACGTCACCTAGGTGAAAACAGAAGAATCACCTTTGAAATGGCTAGCTCATTCCGATGGTATTTTCTCACATACAATAAAAAAGACTTTTGTTTAACCTGTGATAATCTAATGATTCTCTTTTTTTGAGAAAAAAATATCGCTGGGGGGCGCTATGAAATATCTTTTTATAACTCTTTTTTCTGTTGTCTCTTTTGGTACAACCGATTTGCCACTAGCCCATTTGGATCTTGAGATGACGGGAGGGGAATACCAACCCTTAATGAGGTCTCATAGTCGAGATGACGGCGAAGAAAATAATGAATTAGAGCCGATCATGGCCATGGGAAAAAAGTTTTTCTCCTGGATGAAACTAATTAATGAAAATCGTCCGGAAGGAAATAAAATCTCATTGAGCAGTGCTCAAAATCAGCCGGGTTATCCGATTGATCGTCCCAGGGTATCAAGCCCTAAAATAATTTTAGATCTGTTTGAGAAGCTCCAAATAGAACTACCGCAAAATATTAAAGGTATTATTTTAGGCAATGTGGCCCCGACTCAAAACCCACCCATTTCCGATTCCGAGTTTATTGCGTGGGGAATCAAAATTGATGAGATTTATGCAAGGGCCTCTAGGTGGATTTTACAGTCCCCAATGCTCTGGGGATATGCTGCGAGAAAACATGATGACATTCGTGGGTATTATTACTTGCAACAGGTTCCCCAACTAGAGGAAACCCTCGTCAATTGGAAGACCCTTAGTGAAGAGACTCGAAAACAATATGAGGGTTGGCTCCAGGGGCTGTGTTTTAACGGTGGAGATACAGAGTCGATTTGTAGTGATAATTTAAATGCAGTCATAGAAAAAGAGGGTCACCCACTAACTTTCTATCGCACCTTTTTGAAAGAGGGGCAGGCCAAATGGGATGAGCTATTTTTAATTACAGCCAAAAGAGATGATATTGTTTGGAAATCCAATAGTAGCCACCTTTTAAAAACTCCATTTACAAACCCTAAATCTCAAGAGGTATTGAATTTTTTAAAGGTTAATATTGAAGAGGAATGGAGGTGGGGAAAGTGGGCCCTCAATCTAGACTTTATTGAGGGCGGTTATGAGACCACTCACATAGTATTCAGCCCCGGGGCCACGCCTCACGTTAATAGCCTTGCGGGAAGCACTATTACTATGGATGCTAATCAATCCTTGGCGGAATATCATGTGAGATGGACCATTCGCCATGAATTTGGACACACGTTAGGATTCCCCGACTGCTACGTGGAATTCTATGATACAAGCACCCAAGAAATGATTAGTTACCAAGTTGATACTTCCAATTTAATGTGTAGTCGTCGTGGGGAGTTGCAGGAAAAACATTATAACGAGTTAAAGAGGGTTTATTACACACCCTAGATTTTAGAATATTTTATGGCGATTTTACTTACGGCTCAGGGACTCCAGAAATCTTTTGGAGCTCGGCCTCTTTTTAAAGGCTTAAATTTTGTTATTGAAAGTAAGGACCGAATTGGGCTTATTGGGCCCAATGGAGCTGGAAAGTCTACGCTTTTAAAAATTATTTCCGGCAAAATAGATCACGATGAAGGGGATCTCTCTTTCCAAAAAGGATTGAAGGTAGGATTTTTAGAGCAGAGCCCTGAACTTTCACCAGATGCTACCATTGAAGAGGTTATTTTATCGGGACGTAAAGATCC
>JABMMY010000197.1 GCA_013205415.1 Deltaproteobacteria bacterium | reverse complement strand
GCCTTTGAGATCTAATAATTTAGGCCGAGATCCTGTCACATCCCCTTCGGTGGCCTGTTTAAAAAAAGCATATAGGGTCAAAAGCTCTGCATCCGAGGGTCTTTTCGTAATTTTTCTAATTTCGTTTGTAGCGTTTATAAATCTATCATTTATCGATATCTCTTCTGCCATTTGGGGGCCTCCCTAAATTTATTTATAAATTCCTGATTTATCAACTTGACGCACCCTAGAACTATTTCATAATACACGGATAATAAAACTCTAGGCAACGGGGATAGAATGAAAAAATCGGTAAGTTATTTATTTGTCAGCATGGCCTTGCTTTTAAGCACCTTAACTGCCACGGCTAAGCCTCCCACGTTACAACACCCTTTTACAGCTACAGTTGAAGGATCGGATCCCTTAATGCAGAAGGCATGGCATTTGAAAAAAATCGGTGCCTTTTCTGCATGGAAACAGGAATTAGGTTCCCCAGAAATCACACTTGCTATTGTGGATAGTGGTATCAATTACAATCACCCAGAGGTGGCTCCTAATTTAAAAAGAAAATTGGCGGAATGGCCTTCTACTGGTGTTGATAAAGATGAAAATGGTTTCATCGATGACATGATTGGATGGGACTTTGTTCGTGGAAATTTTCTTCCCTTTGATAAAACGGGGCATGGAACCTTTGTGGCTGCGGTGGCTGCTGGAGTTAAAAATAACGGTTTAGGAGCCTCTGGAGTGTGTCCTCAGTGTTCTTTATTACCGCTAAGATTTCTTAATTGGGAAGGCTTGGGAGATACCGAAGACGCCATTAAAGCTATCTACTATGCTGCTAACGAACATGTTTCTGTCATTAATCTTTCTTTTGCAGGAGAGGGTTATGATCAAGAGCTTTTTGATGCCCTTGATACGGCAAGAAATAATGATGTTGTAGTCGTAGTCGCTGCAGGAAATGATGGAGAAAATATTGAAAAACAATCGATCTATCCGGCAAAGTTTAAACTTCCTAATATGCTGACGGTAGCTGCCTCGACCCGAAACGATGAACTTTTAGATTCCTCTAATTGGGGGCATAGTACGGTTCAATTAGCAGCTCCAGGAGAGGATATTATTGGCCCCTGGTTGAACACTTGGGATAGCAATAGTGGAACCTCATTTTCAGCTGCTATCGTGACTGGAGCTGTGGGACTGGTGCGTTCTGCTAATCCCAAACTTAAGGCGGCAAAGGTAGTTGAGATTATAAAGGCCACCGTGAAAATAGCAGATGCTCAAAATAATAAAACGGTCACGGGTGGTATTTTAGATGTCGGAGCGGCCGTGAAATGTGCCAGCGATAGAAAACTTAGTTGTTTGAAGTATTAGGACCCTAATTTTTTAGATTCTCGATACTTAGACACCATTTTAAAAACAATTACGCTAAAAACAACCACCAAAATAATAGTAACCACCGTTTTGATCTCTTTGACCCCTTTTAGAATCTTGTCAATTTCGTCTCCGAATAATTTGCCCATTCCAAATCCTATTCCAATCCAGACGGGAACGCTTACCAGCGCGGCTAGAGTATCTAAGAGAATAAATCGGCGATATTTCATATGCATGGAACCGGCCATAAAAAATACGACACCTCTGAAGCCTGCAAAAAATCTGGCTATAAAAATAATCTTATCGCCATACTTTCTAAAGTAAGTACGAGTTCTTTTTATTTTATCCGCTGGGAAAAACCGATTAACTCCCGGGTTTTTTAAAAATTTCACTCCAAGCTTGGCACCCAAAAAAAACAATAAAGTGTCCCCAATAGCGACGCCAGCCATCATAATTAAAATAGTAGGAATCCAAGTGATAGTTCCATCCCAAACCAGATAACCTGCTGCAATTAGTGGAATATCTTCAGGCAGGGGAAAGCCCAAACCGCAGGCCACTAAAATCCCAAATAGGATTAAGTAGGCAACTCCCCCTGATAGATCGGTAAGATAGATAAACAGCTTGTCCACTGCATAACTATGACCTATTTGCAGTTCGTAGCAAAGCCTGTTTATTTTTGGTATACCTTAAAACAGATGATGAAATCTCCTAAAAATAGGACGCCCAAAACTGCTAAGGATACCAAGGCAGGTTCCGATACTCCTAATAAGGAGATTTCTAGTTTAATTAAAAAACCGATAAAAAAACGCAGTAAACACACGGCAGTGGCGACACTCCCCTCAGATCCCCTACTTCAAGTTTATTTAAAGGAGCTTCAAAAATACCCCCTTCTCTCTAGAGAAGAGGAACATTCTCTAGCCGTTGAATTCATTAATACTCAAGACCGGGAGATACTTCAAAAATTAGTCACAGCTAATTTGCGATTTGTAGTAAAAATTGCCTTTGAATATGTTCACTATCGAGTCAAAATTTTAGATCTCATTCAAGAGGGTAATACAGGACTGGTGAAGGCGGTCCAGGAGTTTGATCCTTATAAAGAGGTAAGACTAACCACCTATGCCGTCTGGTGGATTCGTAGTTATATTCAAGAAGCTATTTTGAAAAATTATTCCCTAGTTAAAATGGGCACTACCCAAGCACAAAAGAAACTTTTCTATCACCTTAGAAAAGAACAGAGAAAGCTAGAGCAAGCAGGTATTTCACCCTCTCAACGAGTGAAATTAATTGCTAAAACACTAGATGTAAAAGAAAAAGAGGTTGAGGAGATGACCCAACGTCTCTCTCAAAACGATCTGTCATTAAATGCTCCCATTAATCATGATGAGAAAACAGAAAGAATTAATAACTTAGCCTCTGCACAAATTCCAATAGATGTGGCGCTAGGTGACGCTGAACAGGAAGGACTTTTCAAAAAAGTTCTTACCCAATTTGGAGAAACTTTAGAAGGAAGAGAAAAGGTAATATTTTATGATCGTTTAGTTTCGGAAAGTCCGATGACCCTACAGGAGATCGGAGATAAATATAAGTTCAGTAAAGAGCGGGCCCGCCAAATTGAGGAACAGGTAAAAGCAAAATTAAAAAAATATATGCAGGCTAACTATCCCGATTTTGATTTGTTAGCGACCCCTTAAAAAGAGGATGGAAATAGTTCTCTCTCCGCAGCGTCGATCACAGTGTGTAATAATTTAATATGCATCTCTTGAACGCGATCTGAGGTTTTAGCAGGAATAATAATAACATGTTCAGCCTTTTCTTTGAGCCAGCCGCCATCGCGTCCTAATAAGGCGACAGTTTTTATTCCACGTTCTTTCGCCGTATCAAATGCCAATCCTATATTTTTAGAATTTCCACTCGTAGATAATCCGATTAGAAGATCTCCCGACCTTCCCAATCCAGAAAGTTGTCGAGCAAAAATATGTTCAAAACCATAATCATTGCCTACACAGGTCACATGACTAGGATCTCCTAATGCCAAGGCTCCTAAAGGCCTTCGTTCTAAACGATTGCGGCCAGTAAGTTCTTCAGCAAAATGCATGGCATCGCAATGAGATCCCCCATTACCGCAGATAAAAATATTGCCATTATTTTGGTAGGTCTCAATAACCTTTTGAGTGAAGACGGCACACCTTTCCAATTGATCAGGTAGGTTCATGAATTCTGTCAAAACTCGCTGAGCCTCTTCAAGTGCAGCTTTCCAAATTTCTATTCTATTTGCCATTAGTCCTTGATTAACCTCAAAGCGACCTCTGCCGACAATTTTTTTCCGGTAAACTGTTGGGTTAGAGTCAAAT
>JABMMY010000196.1 GCA_013205415.1 Deltaproteobacteria bacterium | reverse complement strand
ATGCTAGCCCTCTTAGCGAGATTCGGTTTGGACGACCTCAACTTGCACAGTTGATTCGCATCGGAAATCTGACCACCGATCAAGTGCAAGAATCAATCAATGCATTTGCGTTTGATCTTAAAGTGAATGGTAAGAGCAAAGAAATCAATGGCCATGCACTCAACTATTTTATGGGAATACTTCGCAAAGGGCCTTATGCGCAGGCATCTAACTATGAGGCACCAGAAACCCGACAGATGCGGCTATACCTAGAAGCGAAAGAACGCGAACAAAAAGTACGTGAAGAACTTGAGTCTCGTCTGCAAACGGTCGATTTTGCTGAATGGATCTCAATCTTAACGTCAGAGGAGATTAGCCAAATAGTTCCCCCGTCGAATTTCGCTAAAATCGGAAGCCAGGGGCATAGCGTTCAGTTGAAGCAATATTTTAGGAAGAACGTCGACAGAATTTATCCTGAGCGCTAGCCGAAGGATCTCGTGGTGTTTAGCAGGGAAGTTGAAAGAGCGCGCTACCCAGTAGGCCTTTTACACGATGGACATGGTGTTGGGTATCGCTGCAGGATGCCAGATTGCAAAGAAGCATTCGTAGACATGCTAACCAATGATAGGGACAACCTTCTCTATACTGGGTGTACCGCGGATCTGACGGAGGCGATGCTTTAGGTTACGGGAGAGGTCTATTACATGGGCATAATTCCCGGTTTGCGATTTTGTCTAGAATTTTTTAGAGAATAATAGGAAAACCTCTGGATAAGCTCACTTCGCACCTCAGAAAAATCGATCATCTGATCGATAATTAATTCTCCAGCTAATTTATAAATATCGACGTCAGATTCATACTCCTTAGTCTTCTCAGCAATAAAGGGCTTTTTTGCTTCAGGAGTCATCTCAGCCAATTTATTATAGTAAACGGCATTAATTGCAGGCTCAGGGCCCATCACCGCAATTTTAGCCGAGGGAAGAGCAAGCGTGGCATCACAATCAAAGGCGGGGCCACACATCGCGTAGAGCCCTGCTCCATAGGCCTTCCTGATAATTAATAAAATTTTTGGAACGTCAGCATTTGCCATCGCAAATATAAATTTCGCTCCACTACGAATCATGCCCTCTCGCTCAATTTTTGATCCGATCATAAAACCAGGAACGTCCGCTAAAAATAAAAGGGGAATAGCATAGGCCGAGGCCAATTGAATAAATCTAGCGGCCTTATCCGAAGAGTCCACAAATAAAACTCCCCCCTTTACTAAAGGCTGATTTGCCACAATCGCAATCACCTTACCCTCTAGCCGAGCAAATCCTGTAATCACCTCTTTGGCGTAGGTCTCTTTAATTTCACAGAAGGAATTTTTATCGACGATAGTTTTCAGTACCTCCTTCATGTCATAGGCACGAGATCCCGATTCAGGAATTAGGCTTTTAAGATCGGAGGAGATTTTTTCAGGATTAATTGCAGATACTAAAGGGGGTTCCCCTTCAGAATTCTGAGGTAAGTAGGAAAAATAGTTTTTGGCCTTTTCAATCGCCTCCTCTTCAGTGGCACAGAGAAAATCTCCACACCCGCTAATGGTACAATGTAGAGTGGCTCCGCCCATCTCCTCAAGAGTTACCTTCTCTCCAATCACCGCCTCTGCCATTCTAGGAGAGCCTAAATACATGCTCGCATTTCCCTGTACCATAAAAATGACATCGCAAAAGGCAGGGATATAGGCCCCACCCGCGGCAGAGGGGCCAAATAGCAAACAGATCTGTGGAATTTTTCCAGAAAATCTGGCTTGGTTTCTAAAAATCCTACCCGCCCCTCTTCTTCCTGGAAACATTTCAACCTGGTCGGTAATTCTAGCTCCAGCACTATCGACTAAATAAAAAAGAGGGATCTGTAATTTTTCTGCCACCTCTTGAATACGAACTATTTTTTCAACGGTTCTAGCGCCCCAGGATCCGGCCTTTACCGTCGAGTCATTGGCCATTAAAGCAATAGGTCGTCCCGAAATTTTTCCAATCCCTGTGACCACTCCATCTGCTGGCAGCTCTGGATCCATGCAATTTGCGAAGAGTCCATCCTCAACAAAGCTATCTTTGTCACATAAAAGAGCCACCCTCGCTCTTGCAAAAAGTTTTTTACTCTCGGTGTTTTTCTCGTGATACTTTGCCGCACCACCCTTAAGAATCTTTTCTCTAAACGGCTTTAACTCTTGGCTCATGACCTACT
>JABMMY010000195.1 GCA_013205415.1 Deltaproteobacteria bacterium | reverse complement strand
GTGGCGGATTCGGCGGCGGCGGCGGCGGCGGACGTGGTGGTCGAGGTGGGGACTATTAGTCCTCGCGTTTGACTTTACGTTGAACCGAAGTTTGTTAAATAAAAGTATTCAAGAAGAGGGACTATATCCTTTAGGGATAGTCCCTCTTTTTTATTCTGAGAGTTACGACCAGTTTCGTGTGTGGCTTCAAGAGGGAAAGCATGCGGGCCTTCATTATTTAGAAAAATATGATGAGCTTCGTAAAGAGCCTGAAAAACTTTTACCAGGATCAAAGGTTGCTATTATTGTCGCTCTTCCTTATTCGCAAGGAGACACCTGGCCTCCAACCGATGCAGAAAGCTCTCGGGTCGCGCAATATGCTAGATTTACCGACTATCACAAGCTTTTAAAAAAAATAGGCCAGAGGCTAGTTGAAAAATGGAAACAGGACCCTGAATTTTCCGGTCATACCTTTCGTGTTTTAGTAGACAGTGCCCCAATTTTAGAAAGAGCTTTGGCTGCACAAACTAAATCAAGTTTTATTGGTAAAAATACCTGTCTCATCCATCCTCAACAAGGAAGCTTTCTTTTACTAGCTGAAATTTTAACGACATACCCTTTCGAAATTGATGAGTTTGAGAAAAAAAGTGAATGTGGAACCTGTACGATGTGCCAAGTAGAATGTCCTACTGGAGCTCTTAATAAAGATTACGTTTTAGATAGTAATCGTTGTTTGGCCTATTGGACTATTGAACATCGAGGGCCTATTCCGGAAGAATTTTGGCCATGGCTTTCCCAATATTACTTTGGGTGCGATATCTGCCAGTTGGTGTGCCCCTTTAATAAAGAAAGTAAAAGTTATCAGCTTCCTATAAAAATCACACCTCGAAAAACTCCATCCCTTTTTGAAGTAGCCACCATGGATCAGAAACGGTACGAAATCTATTTTGGCGGAACTCCGATGACTCGCGCTAAACGAAATGGATTAAAGCGTAATGCCTTAATTGCTCTTTATGTGACTAAAGATTCTCGACTGGAAGAGGCCTTAGCCCAGGTGAAAAAAGATGGAGGATTTCCATTGGAGGAAACTGTAGCGCAGATTAGAAGAAATCCGATCGGTTTATGAAAGAGGTCTAATGATTATTTTATGATTTTGATCACCGAAATACCGTCTAATTTTTAGACACTTCGATTTGAATAAACACTTTTTCATAATGTTTATGCAGGAAAAATTGGCTATTTCATTGCATTATCTAAAAGACATATGGTGAAAACAATATTGACAGTTAGTTTAGGGGTTTTACTTCTTGCCGGTTGCGGAGTGCAGTCCTCAGGAACCTTTAAGCTGGGATTCGACCAGAATTACGCTGCAGGCATTTCCTGTAGTGGCAGAGCCGCGGGTAGTTCTTTTCCTAGTCCTGATGGCTGTAATACCTGTTCTTGCGACTCTTCGGGTCATGCTGTTTGTACTCTTAGGGGTTGCCAAATACCTTAAATTTATTTTTTTGCAGAAAACTAACTGGGGTTCCACTCGCCATGATTAAATCTTTGCTTTATAGTTGAGCCATGAAATCGACTCAAGTTCCGAGCCACAAAAAAATATTAACACTCGTTTTTCTAACCGTATTTTTAGACCTTGTGGGATTTGGAATTATTATTCCCATACAACCTTTTTATGCTGAAAAATTAGGAGCCTCGCCGACCGTTATTACTTTGCTGGGGGCCTCTTTTTCATTAATGCAATTTTTATTTGGTTCATTTTGGGGGAGACTATCGGATCGCATTGGACGGCGACCGGTGATGCTTTTGAGTATCGCCTGTAGTTCGATAGGGTATGCCATTTTTGGGGCTGCTGAAAGTCTTCCTATCCTTTTTTTAGCTAGAATGTTGGCAGGTTTTGGAAGTGCTAATATTGGAGCTGCTCAAGCGATTATTGCAGATTGTACCCCACCAGAATCTCGGGCAAAAGGGATGGGGCTTATCGGCGCCGCTTTTGGATTGGGATTTATCTTTGGCCCTGCGATGGGGGGATTTTTTGGTCAGATAGGACTTTCTGTTCCTGCCTTTGTGGCCTCTGGTTTAGGGGTGATTAATTTTATCTTTGCCTTTACGAGTCTTCCTGAAACCTGTCCTCAGAAATTGGGGGGAACACCTCAAAATGATTTCTCCCATCGTCCCGGTTTTTCTTTTAAGGCTCTTAAACATGCAG
>JABMMY010000194.1 GCA_013205415.1 Deltaproteobacteria bacterium | reverse complement strand
GGCCTTAATGGCTCAAAAGCTAGACCTTTTAGTGAATATTTCAGCCTCTCCCTTTCAACTAGGTAAAACGCAGATTCGAGAAAAATTATTTCAACAGGTTTCCAAGAAAATAAAGGCGCCTGTAGTTTTTTGCAATCAGGTCGGGGCTAATGACGAGCTGATCTTTGATGGGGCTAGTTTTGTGATCACTGAGCAGGGAAAGCAGATGCAGGCCAAGGCTTTTGAGGTGGATTTTCAAGAGTGGAATTTAGAGACCAAGCCGTGCTTAGTGACAAATTCTTTCACCACAGAGGCCGGGGTGCTAATTGAAGCTTTGGCTTTAGGTATTCGTGATTACGTGGAAAAAAGTAGGCTTAAGACCGTCTGTATTGGGCTGAGTGGGGGTATTGATAGTAGTGTCGTAGCTGCTTTAGCGGTGAAGGCTTTGGGGCCGAAAAGAGTTTTTGGATTTGCTTTGCCCTCTAAATTTAATGCCTCACATAGCTTAGAGGACGCAGAAATTTTAGCCGCTAATTTAGGCATAACCTGTAATACGATTTCTATTGAAACACTTTTTCAGGAGTTCGAAAAACAGTTAACTAAAACACTGGGGCAATGTCCGAAGGGCTTAACCCTAGAAAATATACAACCCAGAATTCGAATGACCCTTTTGATGGGCCTAGCCAATGAAGCTGGCCATTTGCTATTAAACACCAGCAATAAGAGTGAAATCGCCATGGGCTATGCCACGCAATATGGGGATTCCGCAGGGGCCATTGCCGTTTTAGGGGACCTCACAAAACACCAAGTTTATTCCCTAGCCCAAGAGATTAATTTGGGGACTAATTTGGGGACGGAGGTCATTCCACACCGAGTAATAACTCGCCCTCCCTCAGCTGAACTTAGAGAAAACCAGAAGGATCAAGATACCTTACCTCCCTATGATATTTTAGATAAGATAGTGGAGTCCCATATCGAGCAGAGCCAGCCTCTTTCTCCGGGTAGCACACCGGAGACCCCTGTTCAGTTTATTCAGTTGGTTTCCAGACTCAATGCTGCCAGTGAATATAAACGCCACCAGTTACCCCCAGTTTTAAGAGTGAGTTCGAAGGCATTTGGAATGGGGCGTCGAATTCCTATTGTGGGTCGAAAACCCTCAGAATAATCCCTTCAAAAGCCTTGCAAGAAATAAAGCTGAGTCCTATAGTCCTGCGGTATCAATTTATTTGAAAGGACCCAAAATATGAAACATAAAAATGTATTCTTCGCAGTTGGTTTTTTAAGTTCAATCTCTATGGCTGCAGTCACAGGAACTGCCAGCTTTTCTGGTGTAGCTCCTAAAGCTGAGGTCATTAAAATGTCGGGAGATCCAAATTGTGCAAAGGCTAATGAAGGCAAAAAGGTCATGAAAGAGGATGTCGTGGTCAATGCCAATAAAACTTTAGCTAACGTTTTTGTTTACGTAAAAGAGGGCGTAAAAAAAGAATCGGTTCCTGCAGCTCCTACAACTCCTGTAAAATTTGAGCAAAGCGGATGTCGTTATATTCCGCATGTTATTGGAGTTCGAGTCGGGCAGCCTTTTCAGATTATCAATAGTGATGCTGTCATGCACAATGTTCATAGCATGGCCAAACAAAACCCAGGTTTCAATATGGGAATGGCAACAAAAGGACAATCCATTGAAAAGAAATTCACTAAGCCTGAAACTATGGTGAAGATGAAATGCGATGTTCACGGTTGGATGACTGCTAACGTTGGGGTCTTGGACCATCCTTATTTCGCAGTGACCGATTCTCAAGGTGCTTTCACGATCGATGGTTTACCCGATGGTGATTATACTGTTGAAGCTATCCACGAAAAACTGGGAACCAAAACTGCAAAAATTAAGGTCGCTGGTGGAATCGCTAAGACCGATTTTGCATTTTAATAATGGCAAACTAGTAAGTTAACTTTTATTAATAAAGAGTTGTTTAAATGTTTAGTCCACTCTCTGATAGCGATATTTTAGCTCAGAGGGTGGACTTTGTTTTTTATTGGGTTCTCCTATTATCGATAGCCTCCTTTTTAACTAGTGAAGCTTTTTGGCTGATTATGAAATTAAAAGGTAGAGGGTCTAAGGAAATTGAAAAAAAACATTTTGAGGTAGCCTGGTCCTTCATTCCGTTAATCATTCTTCTTTCTTTAACCTTTGTACAAACTCAGTTTTTTTCTCCCTCTCGGTTGAAAAGGATAGCCCCTTTAAATTCTGAAGACGCAACACCGATTATCAATCCAGAAACCAAGAAAGTTCGAGAGGACTTATCTCCAGGATTACAAATAAAGAAGATGAATCCCACAGTTAGGATGTAGTTATGGTCCCTACTAGAAATATTATTTGGCTTTCTCATCTCACTAAATTCACAACTTTGATGACCTTAATTCTTCTTTCTGTCGGAGCTCTAGTGACCAGCACGGGGTCGGGCCTAGCAGTTCCCGATTGGCCACTCTCTTATGGCCAATTTTTCCCTCCTATGATTGGAGGTATTTTATATGAACACGGACATCGATTACTTGCAGGCTCTGTCGCAATATTAGCAACGATTCAGGCCGCGCTTATTTGGAAATTCGAAGGTAGAGCTACCGTTAAATACCTAGGATTTTTTTCGGTCGGGGTGGTACTTTCTCAAGCCGTCTTGGGCGGGATTACCGTTTTGTTTCGTTTGCCTCCGGCGGTTTCCATTTCTCATGCTTGTTTAGCACAGATATTTTTTTCAACAATCGTTGTCATCGCCCTAATGACCTCCGATTTCTGGAAAAATTTCGTAGCTTCAGACCAGATAAAAAAAGATTCTTTTCTTCAATTGGGATCTCGGGTTCTTCCCTTTGTTTTTTTTGTACAGCTTCTCTTTGGAGCTACGATGAGACACACAGGAGCCGGACTTGCCATTCCCGATTTTCCACTTAGTTTTGGCCACTGGTTACCTCCGGTTTTTACGACTCCTATTCTAATCCACTTTTGTCATCGTGCAGGGGCATTCACTATCGTGGTTTTGGTCACTCTAGTTTTGATTAGGATCTATCAAAAGCATGCGCTTCAGTTAGGAGTCATTGCAATAGCTGGTTTGTTAGCCGCTTTTGTGACTCTTCAAATTATGATGGGCGCTATGATTATTTGGCTGAAAAAGCCGGTACTATTGACTACAGCTCATTTAGCAGTGGGGGCCTGCTGCTTGGGAACCTCGGTAGTACTTGCAGTTGTAG
>JABMMY010000193.1 GCA_013205415.1 Deltaproteobacteria bacterium | reverse complement strand
ATGGGTATGGAATGTGTTCTAAAACATTGCTACAGACGATAAGTTTATATTTTTTAGAAAATGCCTCTTTTTTGCTTATTATTTTTGCTCCCTTGATTACTTCTTTGTTGCTGATGTCATAAATGTCGAACATTTCATTTCTGTTTTTGAATGGAGTGTTTTTCCCAGTATCACCACCCCAGTCAAGAATGGTAAGAGGAAACTTTAAGTGGGGTTCTAAAAAGCTCTCTATATCTTTAATGTATTCAATACCCGCATTTAAATTATCATTTCTAAGCGTGTATTCTGGTTCGTATGATTCTCTTAGTGTGTTATATTGCTCTCCACGATAATCATCATAGAGCCTACTTAACTCGCTATCACAAAATCGGATATCTAAAAAAAGAAATTCGCAATCTGAGCAATATAAGGACTTACAGATTGAGTAAGCATTTCCACTTTTGATGGTGGTAAGTCCCCAGCTTTCATCTATAATGACTGGAGCCCAGTCAAAAACACGATGAGCAACGAAAGGCATTAGGATTGCGGGTGAAGATTTTAGATTGGCACTTCGACAACAAACGCACTGGGTTGCAATGCGTTCTTTTTTGAGATTAAGGTGTTTGCTTTTATCTTTGTTACTGTGTGTGTCTTTTCCCATTTGCCCTTCTCATTTATACTAACGTGTAGGTATTACCATATCAAACTCACTTCGAATTTTCTTCAGAATTTAAGCATTTTTCTTTCGCGATCATTCATTTTTTCTTCTAATTAAATAAAGGTTTAAGTTCTATGTGACTTCCAAACGAGCAAAAAACCATGCTTTGTTCAACCCCATCATTATATCCATGCATAAAATACGCAAAATCAACACCAAGTGCAGCAGCTGTTTTTTGATCAATGCTGCTATCTCCTATCAAAATGACATTTTGATTATCTTCTCTAAAATACTTTATACAAACATCTAAGTTTGTGGGGTTTGGCTTTTTCGTCTTTAAATCGCCTCCTGCGCACATGTATTGAAAATATTTTTCCAAACCAGTATCTCTAAGCACCTTTTCAGCCAAATTTCTCGGTTTGTTTGTACAAATACAAATTTTCACTTTACGATAAACTAGATGATCCAAAAGGTTGAGCACGCCTTCGTAAACAGTATCCATTGGTGTTAGAACTTCGTAATAGCGACCACGAAAGTCATCAAGAAATGGTTTAGCCTTATTTAATTCAATTTCAAGACCATTTGCCACAAGTTCTTCCCCCCCGAGACTTAACCATGGAATAAAAAAACTAACATCCTGTTCTTTCTTACCAATCTCTATCCTAATTTGATTCAGTATTGTGGCGACAACTTTGCCACTATCAACAAGGGTGCCATCAAGATCAAATATCGCAAGCCTCTTTTTCAAAGGATACTCTCTGCAAATTCTTCGCAAGAAAAAGCAAAATCTAACTCAGCACGGGTCGGGGTAAGCAAATGAAAATCCAAAGGTTGTAAACGTTCAGCTATTACCTTTCCAATCCCTCGGGACCCACCAGTAATAAGAGCTAAACGTTTTTCTTTCGGCATTTTTAATAGGGTTAAATCAATAAACTAATTTAGGGTAACGTTTGGTTCGCTCGAATGTTTTTGTCTTTGTTCCTGAAATGGATAGTTTGATTTGACTGAAGATCTGACAGCTTCAATCGATTTATTATATCTCTCTTCCATCATCACTAATCGAGAGTCATCCTCTTTGTGAATGGCACCGTAATAATTTTTCTTGTTTTTGAGCCACAAGATTTCAAATTCAACCGCCTTTAAGAAGGCTGTTTCGGTATTTTCCAACGCTCCAGGACATTGGAACACCACTTTTCTGGTTTCAAATCTATCAATATGGCCCTTGGGAAAGCTTTTGAAAAAAGGCATGGAATGAACAGAAACAGCCCCTCCGACCACTACCTTTTTTCCGGCCTGCTTAGCTCTGGCTGCCATTCTTAAACAGATCTCCAAGATCTCATCGCTGTTAACACTATCGCGGTTAAGACCCATCGAACCTGTTAAATCTACTCGACCCAATACAATCCCATCAAGATCCTTCGCCTCTGGAAGATTCAACATCTCCTCAAAATTGTTGCAAGCGGTGAAGGTTTCTAGATTAATAAAAAATTCCATCTGTTCACGTAATTCAGGCTGAAATGCAATTCTAGTCGCCATGATATATTTTTTAAGTGCGTAGGCGGTTTCTACCATAGGAGCTACTAAGTGTGTGGTGCCTAAAGAGGTCGCTTCAAACATGTCTTTAATCGCTTCACATCCCCCAATTTTAATGGTGACCTCTAAATTGGCTCGTGTGGCAATTTCCTTTAAACGCATCGCCTCTTCCATGCGAGTGCCTTCAGCTTCAAACTCTGCTTTAACTCCCGAAACATTATATTTTTCTTTCATTTCAGAAAGCAGAGACAACATCTTTTTTTCTAATAGGTTCATTTTTTTCTCCTGAAGTGAAGGATTTAATTAAAATGTGTATCTCGCCAAGAGTCAGTTTTCAAGCGGTTTTATAATCATATTGGATGCCAATTCATCTCTACTTAAGAAAGGAAACATATCCTCTAGGGGTGCAGAAACCATTCTGCCATCTTCCAGTTTTTTTGAGCTTAGTTTAGGTGAGAACTGTTGGTTTAAATCTAAAATGATCTCGCAAAGTTGCGGGCCGTCCTCCAGTAGAGTCTTTTTGATGCCCGAAGTCAGATCTTCGGTGCAGGCTATTTTTTGATAGGGGATGTCGTAGGCTAATGCCAGCTTTTCTAAATTGGGAAATCCCAAACCACTTTCGGTGCCACAACCCACAATGTTATCTGGAAAATAATTTTGTTGGGTTTGGCGAATTGAGTGATAGCCCTGATTGTTTAATACAAATATTTTAATGGGGAGCCTGTGCGTTGAAATAGTCTGTAGCTCCTGAAGGTTCATCTGCATGCTACCATCACCGGCCAAACAAATAACTCTTTTGGGCTTCTCCGCAAAGTAGGCTCCAATGGCCGCAGGAAGATCAAATCCCATCGAGGCACAACCCGAGTTAGTATAAAGACGTTGCCCTTTTTTAATTTTTGCCGCCTGAAAGGTAACGACACAGGCCGTTCCATCACCGGTTACAATCCGCTCATTTTCATCCAAGTGATTAAATAGTGAATCTACAAAACAATAGGGATTTACCCCTTTTTCGGTATTCCAATACTCTGGAAGTACCACAGGATATTTTTTTCTTCGCGCTAAACACCAATTTAACCAACCGGCATGCTCTGTATTTTGTGGCCTTTCCGGTTTTTTAAGTAGAGAACTCATCACCTCAGCGACGTTGGCATGAATAGGAAGATCGATAGTGAGGGTAGGTTTTTTAAGCTCCGCCTCGTCGATATCAACCATCACCTTGAAGGCCTCTCTGGCGAATGCATTCCAGTTGTAGGACACCTGCCGGATATTAAGACGATTTCCAAGAATGAGTAGAAAATCTGAATTTTGAACGGCGAAATTTCCACTGCGATCGCCAATAGTTCCCGGACGTCCACAGTAAAATGGGTGCTCATCCCAAAGAAGATCATGAGCATTCCAGGCCGTAACTGCGGGAACAGCCATGTGATTTAAAAGTTTTAAATAGGTGGAATAGGCCCCAGAAATACGAATTCCTGCACCCGCTAAAACCACCGGCCTTTTAGCCTGTAAGAATTTTTCCCATAATAAATCTAAGGAGGCAGGGGTAGCTATAGGATTTTCCTTGGAGTCACTTTCTTTGGAATCAAAGCCGACTAGATCTTCTGTTTCAATCATGGCTCCCTGTACGTTGATGGGCACATCAATCCAAACGGGACCTGGCCTACCCGCAGTCGTTAAAAATAGAGCCTTCT
>JABMMY010000192.1 GCA_013205415.1 Deltaproteobacteria bacterium | reverse complement strand
GGTTTCTGATCTGGCAATAAAACTCATGGTGGTCACAAAGACCAATGCCCAGAAGGTATAAAATTTAGACCTTGATAAAATCATCGTTTTAATTGGGGCTTTCAGGAAAGATTCCCAGTAAGCAAAAAAGAGGACACCCTCTCTTAATTGTAGACTATTTTTCACATATGAAATACGGCAAAAATATTTCTGGGACTAACTCTTGCTTGGCTCGGTGAGTCTTCCCAGCGCATGGGGACTGCCCTCAATACGCCCAGCGTTAGTAATCTCCATGAACTGTGCTTTTCTTTGAAGGTCTTTAATGGTGGCAGCACCACAGTAGGTTAATCCCGAGCGAATTCCGCCCATAATATCCTGAACAATATTTTTTACCGGCCCCTTGCAAACCACCTCAACTGCGACCCCCTCGGCCGTTTTCCAATCGGACATTCCGCCCATAAAATCATCTTGGGCCTCTTTAGACGCCATCCCCCGAAACCTTTTCACACGAACCTTTTTTCCATCAATCAAAACCTCAATAGTAGCGCCCGGAGATTCGTCGGTTCCCGCGAGCATCCCTCCCAACATTACAAAATCGGCCCCTGCAGCTAAGGCCTTAACTGCATCTGAGGGAAATCTAGTTCCCCCATCTGAAATAATTCCACGGTCTACTTTACGACAATCTTGAAGTGCAGATAACTGGGGTACGCCAAATCCAGTTTTGATTCTTGTGGTACAAACTGAACCCGAGCCAATTCCTACTTTAATGAGATCCGCTCCGGCAGCCGCTAAATAATCTGCTCCAGCATAGGTTGCTACATTCCCTGCAATAATAAGAATATTATTACCGTGCACCTCTCGTAAAGTTCTTACAGATCGATTTACCTCCTTGGAGTGGCCGTGTGCTACGTCGACACAAATAAGGCTCGCTCCAGTCGCTATTAAAGCGTCGGCTCTTTCAAGGCCATCTTTTCCAATTCCGATAGACACAGCTACCTTATCTTTGTGTTTTATTTTTTGAAACATTTTGACATTGTCTTCAATCGAAAGAAATCGATGAAGAATGGCCATGCCCCCCATTTCAGTCATGGCATTCGCCATGGAATCTTCTGTAATGGTATCCATGTTGGAGCTTATCAGAGGAATTCCAAAAGTTTTTCCTAGTACCTCAACAGAGGTTGTTACATTTTGTCGTGATTTAATTCCGTTATATCCAGGAACTAAAATAACATCATCAAAAGTTAAACCTCTAATATTACTAAGCATGAAGCCTCCCTGTTTGGGGTTACCCAAGAAGTTAATTCTAAACTTTTCTCTCTACTTGTGCTCGGCAAAAGAGGGTACGTCAAGAGACCAATCGAAAGGAGCCTGCTTAATCACGATGGGAGAGGTGCCCTTTAAAAATAGGTTTAACCTATTAACGAAACTGAAATTGGACATTCATATTTACCGAAACAAGCACCTTGCCATTAATAACACCAGGACGAAGTTGTCCCCGAAGAGCAAAAAAATCATCAATCTGCTGAGAATAGGAAATATCCAGCAACAAAATGGGATTCGTGGTTTTCCAGGAGGGTCTTTGATTAGAAAACCCCAGGCCTCCATAAATACCGAAGTCGATCGTTTTTCTATGATCAGAAAATAGGTGATTCTCAACCCATCCTCCTACCAAAACATTAAGAATCGATCCTGGAGAAAACAGCATAAAACTAAGTTCCGGGCCGAGGTAAATAGGAAATTTTGAATAAACTAATCGCCCCAACTGAAACCCAGAGTTCACGGAAGACCCCGAAACCAAATTGAAACCAAATTGTGTATTCAGTTTATATGAACTCGGCGATATCGGCTTTGTTGTAGACCTATCGACGGGCCATCCCATTTTTGAGGTCCTATGCTGTTTAGTTTTCCCCATGGCAAATGGAGAGATCACTAATGGCCCCATAAGAATAATCGATAAAAAAACCCACCTCATGATTTAAGTCTATCGTAATTAGTTTCTGTCGGAAAATAAAAATGTAGCCCGAAGGGCCTTCGTTAATTTCTTCCCCACAGAAACTTATTATCCATACCTTGACTAAGAAAAAAAACCGGTCACGATCATGAAATCGAACTCCCTTATGAAGAAAAAGCTACTATTACTGTCTGCCGTTTCAATCGTTCTTCTATCTTCCGTAATAGGGGTGGGATATTTTCAATTGAAATCTCACCTTCCTCAATACCTTAAATCATTTATAGAAACTGCAAAGACCCAAGGGGTGGATGTCGCCTTTGAACAGGAGATCCCCGCTAAAAATGCTCTTATTGATTTAAAAAAGGTGACCCTCGCTGTAAAAACCTCTCCCTATTTATTTTCGGCAGCCTCCTTGAAGCTTAATACCTCTCTTCGCCCTAGTTGGCCTCCCATCACACTATCTGTATTACTAAACCAACCGGTCATCTCCGAAGGACTTCGGGAACCAAGTTCAGAAATACCGACGATAACCACCCCTCCTAATCAACTACCAAAGTTATTGCGCTGGTTTGGACTAGCCTTCTCTTTGGTACAAATTGAGGTCGTGGTATCAGAGGGGTCCGCTCCTCATTGGGGATTAAAAAATACCGATTTCACTCTTCATGCGAAAAATATTGGTGTTAAAGATGGAGTATTAACCAGGTTAATCCTTGAGCAAAAAATACTGATCAAGGAGTTTTCTCCCACTAATCAGATCACCCTTCCCAACCTGGGAGTGACTGGTAGCTTTATTTATGAGGCGCCCTTAGTTACCGTTTTAAACACCTCTATTTTGGTCTGGCCTGTTTCTTTTCCAACATCCGGTAAATAT
>JABMMY010000191.1 GCA_013205415.1 Deltaproteobacteria bacterium | reverse complement strand
GTATTGGAGCTGGAAAAACCTTGGCTGCCTCTTTTTTTAGAGAGGCCGGATTTTGTGTTATTAATTTAGATTCCTTAGGTCACAATATTTTATCTACCGACTCCTCCCTTCACCCTGAACTCAGACAGATCTTTGGCGACTCTATTTTTTTAGAGGGTGTTCTTAAAAAAGTTATCATTAGAGAGATCATATTTAAAGATTCCAAAAAAAGAGAGGCCCTAGAAAATTTACTTCATCCCAAAATATGGAAACTTTTTGAGGGTGAAGTGGCTGAACAGGCCCAACAGGGTGCCACTCTTTTTCTTTGTGAAGCGGCCCTGCTTATCGAACATCATCATGCCACTACCTTTCCTCGTTTGATTGTAGTTGTTGCCGATACCCATACCCGAAGGCACCGAGTTCTAATGAGAGATCATATGTCTCCCGATCTTTTTGATGAGATCTTAAAAATTCAAACTACAGATGAGAATCGCAGAGCACTCGCCACGCATGTTCTTTTTAATGTAGGAACTCAAGAGGCCTTGAGTAAGGGCGTTAAGAAACTAGTAGAAAAATGGAAAAAAGATAAGGTGATCTAACCTTTTTTAGATTGAAGAGTCGCCGCAAAACAAAGGTTCTGCATTAGCATGGCAATAGTCATAGGGCCGACACCTCCTGGAACGGGAGAGATCGCAGAGGTTTTATGGCCTACAGATTCAAAATCAACATCTCCAATAATTTGACCATCCACTCGATTGATCCCTACATCAATGACTGCAACACCTGGAGAAAGCATGTCACCTTTAATAAATTTAGGTTTTCCAATGGCCGCAATCAAAACCTCTGCCCGCTTTAATTCGTCCTCTAAGTTTTTAGTTTTTGAATGACAAATGGTAACTGTTGCATGGTGATTTAATAAAAGCTGTGCCACCGGCCTTCCTACAATCTCGCTGCGCCCTACTATGACTATCCGTTTTCCTTCAATCGCAATCTGATAAAATTTTAGCATCTCTAAAATCCCAGCGGGCGTACATGGAATAAATCTAGGATTACCCTGCACTAAGAGTCCGGCATTTTCAGGATGCAACCCATCCACATCTTTCATAGGATCGATACTTTTTAATACCCTTTCCTTATTTAAATGACCTGGAAGTGGCAACTGCACCAAAATTCCATTAACCTCTTTATCACGATTGAGATGTAAAATTTTTGAGATCAGTTCCTGTTCGCCTATCTGTTCAGGTAATACCAGGGTCTCCCCTCTCAAACCTAACTCAAGACACCTTTTCTCTTTGCTTCGTACATAAGATTGAGAAGCGGGATCCTCTCCCACCCTTAGTAAAGTAATCTTCGGAACAAAAGATAGTAATGAAACCTCTAAAAGAAGTTTCTGATACACCGATTCAGCTACCTTTTTTCCATCAAGAATTAACGGGCTCATATCGATTGGGGTCTCTTTGTTTAGGGCACAAGAATCGCAATTGAAGGCGCCTATGTCAATCTTATCGGCCCGTACAGTAGGACTCTAAAATAGGGTCGAAGGTGCCGCTTTTGGGCCACACACAACCTCCTGTATTTTTGCACTATTTTAATTTTAAAATACATTCTAATGCGCCGCATAAACAACACGGGACAAACTTATCAAATTTTGATAAAACTGCGTCCTATGACAAGATTTTGGGGTTCCTATACATTAATATTTAGCGTCGTTTTTTTAGCCCTTTCGGCAAGCTCTATCTCTTTGGCTGCCGATCCGATTAAATCCTTCACCTTAAATTTAGTGACCGCCTACGGAGCTACTTTAGATAAAGAAAATCGCCAAAGCTCAGTTAGCTTCACACCCGAGGTCGATTTTCAAAACGACGCCCACACGCGAGTCAAATTTTCAGGCCTCATTGACCGTCCCACTAGTGAATACTCCTCAATTAAAATTCCTGTAATCTCCTTAGTCGGCATTAAAGAACTAGATGCCAATAGCGATTTTAATTCTCAACTCGCTTTGGCCTTCTCGGCACTTTCGGTAGACAAGATAGGCAGTGAAGGCCTGTCATTAAGAACTCGCCCTTCAATCTCACTTTTTATCTCCCCTTTTAATTTTCTTAACCTTAACGGAAGAATGGGACCCTATTTGATCCTGTCGCAATACAATCAATTTTCAAATGGCGAGCCCAAGCCTCGCTACGGAATCAATGAACAGATCGCAATTGAAATTTCTATAAAAAAATGGAGGGGCTCTCTCACCTTTATTTTAGATCAAGCCCACACCTCTTTTTGGCGCAATGACTATAGTTCATCACAATCGCTCCAGTATCTATTTTCATCGAGTGTATCCCTAGGTGTTTCACATTCGTTACTTTCAAGTGTGGTTGATGATTCCACCGGCTTTTACCGGGCCGTACAGGTTTTTGATAGTAGAAATTCAAGAGTCTCTATGTTTCTTGATGTCACTCTTTAATTAAAGGAGGATTCATGTTTCAAAAAACGAATCGGCTAGCGTCAGGTCTCCTCCTGTTTTCAATTCTTCTCGCAGGGTGCGCCAAGGAACGCCCCGTAAAATCTATTCTGAGTAACGGCCGCCGCTTGCCCAAAACTATTTTTCAGGGAACCTATTTTTTTCAAAAGACAATCACCCATATTCAATATGCGGGGAAGGAGACGGAAGGAACTCCGATCGGATCCTATGAGATCTCAAATAAACTTATTCAGTTCGAAACCAAGGAAAACACACTAGACATCCTAGCCATAGATCCCCTTTTCAAAGATGAAAAGGCGGCCCTAAAAAGTAATCTCCTCAGTAGTTTTGCGATTAAGCATGTCGACGTCTTACGAAAACAAAATTCGGAAGGACTAGATACTTACGAAGAGGAGGAAACGGAAAATAGACGCCCATGGAAACAAAGAGCCTTCATCAGGATTGATCCTACTAAAGAGGGTCAGGACAATTTCTCAAAACAAAGCACCTATTCCACCACACCCGATAGCATTGAGGTTGATTCAGAAACAGGGGTCATTAATATTGAGGTCACTCACCAATTAAAGGATGAAACTCAACTCTCATTAAAATATAGTTTTCTTCCCTACACACCCCGAGCCACCTATATTCCAAAACTTTATTCTGACGAATTAGCTAGGCGTTTTGGTATGTTTAGCACCTCCACCCTATCTTTCGATAAATATGGTCGTGTTTTAGAAAGCGAAACAAAAAAGACAACCGTCATCAATCGATGGGATACCGGCCATGCTATCGTTTACTATTTTTCTAAGGACTTTCCTCTTCACCTAAAGCCTGCGGCTCAAAATATATTTGCTGCTTGGAATAAAGTTTTCGAGTCTGCCCTAGGAAAATCGGTTCTTGAACTTCGAGAAAATACAGGTCAAACCCTAGGAGATCTTCGCTACAGCATGATTCACTATGATCCCAGCATAGATGCCTCTCATGGTATTTTGGGTTACGGCCCTAGCTACACCAATCCCAGAACTGGCGAAATTATCAAAGGTGATGTTATTTTATACGGTGGGGTTTTAAAGGCCTCAATTGCGAGAGAGAGACTGTGGGAAAAACTTCTTAATCCAACGCCAGCCACTTCACAAACCCTGCCCCCCATATCAAGCTTTTCTTCCTTGAATAAAAAAGGGTCCTCCTTATTTTTATTGTCTGAAAATAAGAATCTTCTTAGCCAATTGAAACCGGTAAATCCTGACTGGGTCTCTTTGATCAGCAAAACATTTCATCCCATACATTCTCTAAATAGATCAAAACAGGAGCTTTTAGAAACCAGCAAAAAAAATATGACACGACTAAGTGAAGATGTTTTTTCCCAAATTTCTAAAGGGGTTGAGATCACAAATCTAAGCGATGATGAATTAGAGATTGCAATCTTTACTCCACTACTCACTCACGAATTGGGTCACAACTGGGGACTTCGACATAACTTCATGGCATCGGCCGATAAGGCTCATTACGCCTCAGGTTCTAAAAGTTCAAGTGTCATGGATTACGCATTTTTAACCTCCGAGGAGCCCACAATTCCTGGAGGTTATGATATTGCGACCATTCAGGTGGCCTACGGAACCGCTGAAAATAAAACCACCGCTTTGCTAAATGATAATTACCTCTATTGTACCGATGAAGATGTCATGAGCTCATTGAATGGAATGTGTCATCCCTTTGACTCGGGAACTACCCTATCCGAGATAGTGCAATCACAGTTTAATCGTTATCTTAGCTCCTGGGCCTTTAATAATTTAAGAAACGACCGAGTTTATTTCAATGGGCCCTCTGAATTAAATAGATACCTGGCCAGAGTCCAAAGCTCATTAACTCCCCTCAGACTTATTTACGACCATGCCGATGCCATCATTCGCGCATCTAAAGATAGTTCGATGGAAAATCTTTGGTCGCTATTAAAGACCCAGATTGAACCGGACCCAAAATCGGATCCCAAAGATATTGTGACGGTAAATTTAATAACGGGAATTAAAATTGAGGATTTAAATGGCCGATTAAAATTGATAAAGACCGTATTGGAGCGGAAAATTGATGTTACCAAGATACCCGCACAGATTAAAGAGGCTACGAAAGCTAAAGCATTAGCTTACCAGGCCTTAACGACCGTTATTTTAAATACCTCACGGCCCGATTACAGCACTACAGATCCTGTAACCGGAGATCTTCAGTTGCGAGGAGTTATCTACGATAAAATGATGGCGCTGTTACTACTAGGCTCCCCTACAACGGATCCCATAGGTGGCAACTCTTCAATTTCTTTATTTGCCTCACGCGAAGCTGTGGAGTTCAGACTATTTCTCACCACCCTGTTATCCGATACTGCTATTACGAATGAAGGACCGGTCACCCCGGAAACTATTTTTGAAATTTCCCCGATCGATTCCAACCTAAAAGAGATAGCGCTTACTCTTTTTAGTACCGAGGAGGCTATTTCAGGAGGGGGTGCCTCTGCTAGAAAGCTAATTCAGTTAACTCAAATGCAATTGGAAAGAACCTCCCCTTTTTTAACCACCGATGATTTTTATCGGCAAAAGGCGAGAAAACTTTATCAGCAACTTTTAACCGAAGGGCACACTCAGGAGGAGAGCGCAGCTATTACAGCTCAAATTCAGATGAATCAGATAGAAAGAAATAGGGCGGTAACGATTGCGATAACACCCGCCTTTCTTGAAGGTAATCTGTATCATGTAGCACCCGTTTCTCTTATCGACCTAGAATTAGAAACCGCTTCAGGCCATTTAATTCGGGATAATATAAATGTGCTTGAGGATATGATTGCTGCAGCAAAAACATTGAGTATCGATCAGCGTAAAGTAATGGATACCGAGATAGGCAAACCAGAATCGGTGAGAGATACCCCATTGGTTTTGAAATTATTAATGCAAATTGAGAAACTTCAACAAACCGTTCAGAACCTCACCCAATTTGCTGAGCATGAAAGATCGTTTTTAGATAAATTCTACAAAATATTTAATAGGCATTAGAAAGCCCCTCTGGGTCTTATTCCTCGTCGCTGCATTTTTCGATGTCCAAAGGCTATCTGTTGAGCCACCATTTTATCAAACACCTCAAGTAAATTTCCATGTTCACCGCTGCCGCAGCCAAGAAGATCTATCGTTTGGTGAATCGATTCAATAGTTGAGTAGCACATTTTTTTAGGTTGTTTTCGAATTAAAAAGGCCGACTCTTTTGGAGGAGTAAAACAGATCGGAGCCAAAGCAAGAATATTTCGACTTAGCCTACGCATTCTTTTCGCTTGAGCCCATGTCGCATCGATGACAAATATGACCAGTCTCCTATCGGAAGGGAATACGTTCCGTCTCTCTTCCAACGAAAGATCGGTTAAATTAACCGCCGTTTTTGAGGGATAAAGAACGACTGGGAACACCTTCGGATCTGCAATGATGGCATTCACCTCAGCATGTTCTGTAAAGTCGGTTCCCACAAACAAAGAGGAATTAGTGAGACACCGATGAGACATTCGCCCGGTTGCAATCTTTCGAAAGGCCTCGGCACGATGAATAAGAATAACAAATTCAGGATTGGAATGAAACGGATGCACCAGATGGCAGTAGCAGGTAACTTTAGGTTTTCGACAGGACAGACAAAATTCCCGCGGGGTCCAATCGATAAGAGCCTGTTCCCTTTTTTTAATTTTATATTGCTCAAAGTTCAAAGGAAATAGTCCTGGTTTTTACAGGTTTATTGTGTTCAAAACTTCATTTTTCTCGGTAGCGAACTCTGTGTGTACTTTACCAACCAATTTCAGTCCTCGTTTTAAAATGAGGCTGCGACGCTCCAAATAATATTCACTGTAATTTCGAAGGCCATAAACAACGGAGCTTCGAATTAAGGATTTAGCCGATTTAAAGATATAAACACCCAGATTTTTAATGAGACGGGAGGGTCGATTTACCAATGCAGTATCAACAGGAACAAACCATACATTTCTCCCCGAATAGTAG
>JABMMY010000190.1 GCA_013205415.1 Deltaproteobacteria bacterium | reverse complement strand
GTTCCTCGCTCTGGCCAAGCCTCTTGCAAAATCTTAATGCTTTAGGTCATGAAAGAGGTCTGTTATGACACCCACGGGACAGCCGCAATAGGAACCTACAGATTGTGAATAGGAATCCAAAGAGCCACTGCAGAATGATCACCCGCCACTACCTTCAGATTAGGATATTCTGTATTACCTATTCGAGACACCCTTAGTAGTTCAAAGGGGAGTAAAAGGGAACTTTGGTGCGTGTGCCTTTCCGTAACGTTTAAATGCCCCTGGACACAAAAAATAAAGTGCTCCTGGCCTGAAAGCGGAAATTGATATTCTTCAGAGGGGGAAAAAAAGGTCGGATAAAGTGAGCCTTTAGTTTTTCCATCGAGTAGAAACAGATTAAAATCTACCGCGGGACGTATGACACTAACTTCGGTAGTCGTGGCGCCCGAGAATTTATAGGGTAGGTACTGAGTCAGTTCCTTTTTCTTTCCCTCTGAGTGATTTAATAACACCGGTCCACCAGAAAGAAGACACACCCATCTTTGATAAAGCGGGAAATTGGAGAAGGGCCCACTCTCGGTTAATTCGGCTGAACTTAACCGCCAAAGGTAAGGGGCACTAGTATCACAGGCCAATTGTGTGGTGATACCTCGGCCATTCTTCCATGGCTGTTTGATAAATTCTTTTGAGGTACCGACTTCCCATTTCAACATATTAATTTCTTCTTTAGTTCTTACTAATCTACCTTTTATTTTAGTGCAGCGGAGATAATTTTGGCCACCTGCTGGACAGAGGCCTTTTCAGAATATCGGGCACTTTCCACTCCCATGCGATTAAAAAGTTCCTTGTCCTTCATTAGTTTTTCAACCTGTTCGGCTAACATTCCAATATTCCCACATTCGTAGACAAGGGTATTCACATTGGGCACCGCAATGTCGGTGGCCGACACACAGCCCACCTTATCTGAAGCCACAATGGGTTTTCCAAATAGTTGTGCTTCAATCACCGACATTCCATAGGGCTCTTTGCTAGAGGGCATTACAAATACATCCATGGCATTATAATACCGTCCTATCTCATCCTGGTTTACAAAGCCTACCATCTTCACCCACTCACCCATTTCATAATCGTTTATTTTATTTTTCAGAACCGATTCGAGACTACCCGCTCCTAGCAAAATAGCGCCAACTGCCAACGATTTTGCTCTTAACATTCGTACCACTTCAAGAATATCTTGAGGTCTTTTGTGTTCGATTAATTTTCCAGAAAACCCTAGTAAAAAAAGATTCGGGTCAATATTCAATTCTCCTTTTACCTCCAACCTACTATTACCCTTTTTATTTAGATCTTTTAGAAGATACTGTTTATCTACCGAATAACAGATTCTTATAATCCTGCTTTTGTGAACTCCATACGCTTTGTAATAGTTATCATTGGCTTCACCCACCGAGAAAAAGAGATCTAGCCGTTTAAAAAAACATCTCAACACAAAATATTTTAGAATTTTCTTAAAAAGGGAACGTTTCTGTTTTAAAGAAGAGTCCCCAGTAAAACACAATTTATATTTCCCAAAAGAAAGCAGCCATAGTTTCCATGAAGCCAGTGAACTATAGCCAAACACCCATACATAGTCCGGTTTAAATACTGTGACATGCTTCATTAGCTTCGGGGAATTCACATTCCAAAAGGAGTAGTTCTGTTTATTTTCGGTGGGCTTTAACACTACAGATTCATAGTTACCTGTCATCTCGATATTAAATTTTATTTCCTGACCAAAATGTTTGTCGTAAGAACTATTAATTCCATGGTCAAACATATAAATAACTTTTATGCAAAGTTGCTTATATTTTGCCAACTCATTAAACAGAGGGGAAAAATGTTGGTTAGGGTGGGTAATAAAAATGCAAAGCCGAGTGGGATTCATAGGTAACTTTATTACTAAATATTGTAGCGAAGGGCCTCTACAATATTCATTTTAGAGGCTCTATGAGCTGGAATGACCGCAGCCAGTATAGTAATGCCTAGTCCTAATAAACTAGCCTTCAGGATTGCCGAATACAGTACCTCAATCTTAATAAAGATCGGAGCACTAGCGCCAGGAAATATTATAGGAATATTCATCGCATTAAAACCCTTTGCAATACAGATAGCACCCAATATTCCCAATAACACTCCGCCCAAACCTAGGAATAGGCCCTCCATTAAAAACTGAAACACTACCGCCGCCCGTTTTTCTCCGAGAGCTCGGATGGTTCCGATCTCTCCAGTGCGCTCTAGAATCGACATTCCCACGGTGTTCATAATACTTAAAAGAACCAGCGCCATCAGAATAAACTGCACCATAGTATTTTGAACTCGGTTAAACATGGAAACTTGCTTATACAAAGTGGCAATTTGATACCAGGTTTTAACCTGAATGTCGGGATCTATCCCTGCCAATACTGCGCGAACCGAGTCCTTCACCATAGTAGTATCCCATGATGATTTTAGTCCTACGACAATCTGTTCCACAGCGGTGGTATCTAAAAGCTCTTGAGCCGTCTTTAAGGGGATTAAGAGCGTGCTATCATCAAATTCTGCAATATCGGTTTGAAAAATACCACTCACCTCAAAATCCATAGCATTAACAACTCCATCATAAGTGTGAGTTAAAATGCTAACATTGGAGTTAGCTTTTAATCCAAGTTTTCTTGCCAAACCATTTCCCACCGCCACTTGAAAGGGCCTATTTTTATGCAGAGCCTTGCCCTCTCTGAATCTAAAATGTTTATTTCGAGAAACCTCTTTCTGCGGATCCAAGGTAATAATCCTGACACTCATCGACTCATCACCTTTACTTAGCAATCCAAAAAACTCTAGCTTGCCTGCTGCATATTGGATGCGTTTATCCTTTAATAATTCGGTCACAACTCTCTGATAGCTTTTAATTAAATTTTGTTTGGGTTTATTACTCTTTTTTTCCCAAAAACTTCTTAGTGCCAATTGTAAATGGCCTGTTTGTGTCTGAACGGTAGTCTCTCTCAGGCCCGAGATCATATTGTGAGTAAACCCCTCAAAAACTACAATCGCGGCCACTGCACTGGCAATCATAAAAATATTCAATAGGCTTCTGCGGCGATTTCTAAAGGCATTTCGAAAGGCAATTTTTATTCTAAGCCACATCTTTCATTCTTTCTTCTGAAGGAATCGGCTCCTGCCGGCCATCTGACAAATAGGATATTTTTGTAGCTCGCTTTAAAACTAAGGGATCATGACTTGAAAAAAGAAAGGTCACTCCATTTTCTTCATGTAGTCGACTCATTAAATCTAGGATTTCAATCGAATTTTTTCTGTCGAGATTAGCTGTGGGCTCATCCGCTAAAATAAGAAGAGGTTTTTTCACAAGAGCTCTAGCAATAGCCACCCTTTGTCTTTGTCCTCCACTTAATTGACCTGGCCGATTTCTTTTAAAGTTTTCGAGTCCTACGATTTTCAAAGCCTCCTCTGCAAGCTCTCTTCTTGACCGATAGGTTCTACTCAAAAGTAGTAAAGGATATTCCACATTTTCCAACGCACTTAAAGTGGGAATTAAATTGAAGGTCTGAAAGATAAACCCTAAGTTCTCCGATCGAAATTTTGCCAGTTCATTCACCGAGAATTTTTTTGTGGAGACCCCTTCAATGAGTACGTCCCCCTCGGTAGGTCTGTCCAAACAGCCTAGAATATTTAATAGCGTAGTTTTGCCACTCCCAGAGGGGCCTGCAATGTCACAAAAATCACCTTTTCTAATCTCCAGACTCACCTGATTTAGTGCTTGATGGCAATGGGACCCTATAGAGTAGGTTCGACTCACGCGATGAGCCTCAACGACTAAAGAAAGGGTATTGGGTACAGATTTAAGGGACATAAGGACTCCTTCATTACTTTTCGGAACCTTCCATGTGTTTATTAATAGGAAATCTGCAATGGGGATGTTTCTCTAAGCTGCCCCACCCCATTCACTCTAACTAACACCGCCGTTCACCACGCAAAACCTCACTTATTAACCCTCTTTTAGGCAAGTACCCCTTTTGAATCACCTATCCATTAGCCGACGAACCCATTGAGTGGCAAGTGCGTCAGCTGTAAAATTATTTAATACACTATCCTTAGCCAACTTAAACAAACTTTTTGGATCATCATGTTGAACTAGTTCAATCATTCGTTCAACAGCAGTACTCAAGTCGTTTATAGGTACGACAAATCGATTTAGATCATTCTGTAAATGACAAACTCCAGAGCCAACTTTATCTGAAGTAATTAAACCTAAACCTGCCACTAATGCATCCTGTGGACTGACACCCCAAGGCTCATTTTTTGCGAGATGGATAAAAACATCAGCACTGAACAAGTATTGTTCAAGTTTTACATAGGGTATGTATCCTACGAAGACAATATTTGGTATTTGGTTCTCTTTGACATACAGTCGAAGTTCATTAAGTTGAGGACCTGCCCCGACAATCATAAGCCAAACATCTGGACAAGAGATAACAATAGCTTTAAATGCTTCAAGCACACCACGTGGATTTTCCCTATCAACCAATTTAATAACTGATATAAAAACAAAGGCTTTTTCTGGAATACCATAATCTAACCGAATAGATTGACGGATTGGTATTGCTTCAACAGTGGGAGGTGTGAATTTTAATTTGTTTGTACAGTATGGAAATGCCCAAATATTGCGCTTATTAGACCAGTGATAATAATCGGTTGTTAATTTACTGATAGGACAAAGGATATTAGATCTCTTTCATAACTCCTCAGAAAAACCTACTTAACCATTAGATTTTGCTTTGTTTTTCATGTTTTTTCAAAAATTCAATATTTTCTTTGGAAAGTTGAATCGAAAATTTAATTAAT
>JABMMY010000189.1 GCA_013205415.1 Deltaproteobacteria bacterium | reverse complement strand
CTCGTCCGCGGTGAGCTCCCGGTCCGGAACGCGGACATCCACATCCTCAACCCCGCGCTGCTTGAGTATTTTTATGCGCTGATGACCACCGATAATCTTGTTGTTTTTATTGATAATAATAATGGGCAGATTGACGGACATGTGACTGAGGTCATGGATCTGCGTCCCCTAACCGACAAGTGGCGGGCCTTTCGGTGGGCTGTTCAGGAAATTGACGGGCACGATTTTAATCAAATTATTGGGGCATTAGAAAAGGCGCGATTAGAAACCGAAAAACCCACACTCATTGTGGCAAAAACGGTGAAGGGTAAGGGGGTTTCCTTTATGGAAAATGCTATCGGTTGGCACGGAGTGACCCCCAATAAAGAACAGTTGCAACAGGCCCTAATTGAAATCAACGGAGGTCTTAAATCATGAGCACTCCTAACACTCCTTCTATTTTAAAGGACAGGGCCACCAGAGATTCTTTTGGTGAGGTGATTAAAGAATTGGGAGAAGAGTTCCCTAAAATTGTAGTTTTAGATGCCGACCTATCCTGCAGCACAAAGAGCATTCTTTTTGCAAAGGCCTTCCCTGATCGATTTTTTCAGATGGGGATTGCGGAGGCCAATATGGTTGGAACTGCGGCGGGACTTTCCTTTACCGGTTGCATTCCATTTTGTTGTAGCTTTGGCGCCTTTGTGGCGGGCCGCTACGAAACTATTCGTGTATCGGTAGGTTATTCTAAGGCCAATGTTAAAATTGTAGGAACCCATTCTGGCCTAGGAATTGGGGAGGATGGCTACACTCAAATGGGACTAGAGGACGTCAATATCATGCGCGGACTTCCCGGAATGATTATTTTAAATCCCTCAGATGATGCCACCACCAGAGCCGCAGTCAGATTTGCGGCCACTCATGAAGGCCCTGTTTATTTAAGACTGACAAGACAAAAGCTACCCGCACTTCATCAGGAGACAGACTTTCAAATGGGCCGTGGAATCGTCTTAAAAGAGGGAAAGTCGCTCGCTTTAGTCGGAACCGGGAGTACCGTCACCGAGTGCCTAAAGGCCTCTCAATCACTGACACAATTTAATCCTTGGGTCGTAGACATTCATACTATTAAACCTATCGATAAGGCGCTGATTAAGACTCTCGCCAGAAACTGTAAGCTTATTGTTTCCGCAGAGGATCATAATATCGTAGGTGGTTTGGGAACTGCGATTGCTGAGGTGTTGGCCGAGGAGGGCTGGTCTGGAAAACTTGTTCGCCTAGGGGTGCAAGATACCTACGGAGAGTCTGGTTTGGCCGACGAGCTTTATGAAAAATATGGTTTCTCGGCTGGGAAAATAACTAAAAAAGTTATGAGTCTTTTAGGTTAGTTTAATATCTCTCGATAACCCTTTAGCATGGTAGTTAGTTTTTTAATCTCATTCACATCATCTGCTGTGGGCCGAGATTTTAGATAATCTTTTAAATCGATCATTGCTCTAGAGAAATACTCCATTTCACAATAAAGAATTCCTCGATCTCTAGTGAGTTCTGGTGATTGGGGGAAAATACAGTTGAGCAACTCAACCGCTCGCAGGGCCTCAATCGCATTCCCTTTTAAAATATAAATATGTTTTAGCTGTTGGATTAGTCGCGCAATTAACTGACTACCGTTAATTCTCTCAAAAATATTGGTGGATAATATTCGATTTCGATTCATTGCAAGGCGAAATTTTTTCTGAAAATCCTCCTGCCCCAAAAACTTACCTCCATCAAAGGGATCGATATAAAACTCCTCTTTGATACCTTTGATTCGGATCAAATAATAGGAGGGTAGGGCTAGTATTTCATAATCCAAACCCACCTGCTCTGCCATGATTGAGTACAGCAAAGTTAGGGTCAAAGGACTTGCAATTTTTTTCTCTAAAACTCGATGAACATAATATCTATCGGGGTCATCAATAATCTGTTTGTGCTGTTCACTTTTCCCCTCGAATCCATATTCCTTATAAAGAATCCTATTAATAGCCTCTGCTTTTTTAATCGGGTCATATTGACTTCGCGCACAGAGATGCCAGATGCGAGCCGCCATTTCCATGACTAGCTCTACAAAAGGGGCATCATTAAACTCGGGGTTTTGCACATGGCCCGCAAATAAAGCCGCGCGCAAAAGATCATGACGACGCAAGAGCACTAATAGCTCCGATTTAATTTCTGTCATAGGATTTGTTTTTATGTGATTTAGTTTGGTGGGCGTATCTGAGTGAGAAACTCATGCCCTATCCTTTAAGTTTATAGAGATCGCCGAAAAAATCAATTCCCCAAGTGGAGACAAGATGATTTTTAAATGGCGCAATGCAAACCTTGTTTGCTTGACTTAAATTGGGTGAAAAGGTCACAACAGAGGGATATGAAAGACAAATTTATTTTTGTGTGTCAGCAATGCGGCCAGCAATATTCTAAGTGGATGGGCAAGTGTCAAGAATGCGGTGAGTGGAATAGTGTTGTGGAGGAGCGCGGCATGCCCAGTAGTAAGAAGAATATCACTTCAATTGCGACCCCCTCACACCCACAGCCGATTTCTGAAATCATCACTCAGGACTTTCCAAGAATAATTTCAGATCTCTCAGAGCTAGATAATGTTTTGGGTGGGGGCTTAGTTCCAGGCAGCGCCATTCTTTTGGGCGGAGAGCCCGGAGTGGGAAAGTCGACCATTCTTCTTCAGGCTGCAGATCAATATGCCCGTCTCAACCAAAAGGTTTTATATGTGAGCGGGGAAGAATCTGCATCTCAAATCGCTTTACGCTCACAGAGACTGGGAGTGAATACAGAAAATCTTTTAGTGGTATGTGAAACTAATCTTGAAAAAATTGTAGGCCACATTGAAAAAACAGTTCCTAATCTTTTGATCATCGATTCAATTCAGACCATCTATAGTGGTGAATTAGATTCTCAGCCAGGAAGTGTGGGACAGCTCCGAGAATGTGCCTATGAAATTATTGCTCTAGCGAAAGCCAGAAACATGGCTACTTTTTTAGTGGGCCACGTCACAAAGGACGGAGCGATTGCGGGCCCAAAGGTATTAGAGCACATGGTGGATGTGGTTTTATATTTTGAAGGAACCTCTTCCCAATCTTTTCGATTACTAAGATCTATTAAAAATAGATTTGGTTCTACCAATGAAATTGCCGTTTTTGAAATCGCCAGCAAGGGATTAAAACAGGTCATCAATCCCTCAGAGCTTTTTCTTTCGGAGCGAGCTGAGACGGTTCCGGGTTCGGTCATTGTGGCTAGTGTCGAGGGAACACGGCCTATCTTAGTCGAGGTGCAGGCCTTAGTTTCCGGAAGCTTTTTAACGATGCCCAGGCGAACCGCCTTAGGACTAGACCACAACAGAGTTGCTTTGCTCGTCGCTATTTTAGAAAAGCGCGGAGGGTTTCGGCTTTTCGATCAAGACATTTACGTTAATATTGCGGGTGGATTAAGGGTAACTGAAACTGCGATCGATCTTGGTGTGGCAGCCGCTTTAATTTCTAGTTACACAGGCCGAGCCGTACCGGCAGGGACCGTTTTTTTCGGGGAGATGGGATTGGGAGGGGAGGTCCGAAGCGTTCCCAAGGCAGGGATTCGACTTAAAGAGGCTGAACGAATTGGATTAAAACGTGCTTATGTCCCTAAAAAAGTGGCAAACGAGATAAACGATTTTAAATCACTTGAGCTCATTCCAATTGAGAATATTCAAGAGCTTGCCGATAAAATATAGTTTTTATTTTGCCAGAATCTTTACCGCATTCATCGCTTTATTCCAGCGAATAACTTCTAAGGATCTTTTTTTCGTCGTCATCTGAGGTTTATAGGTGTGGTCCGATCGCCATCTCTTTTGAATCTCCTCTAGGTTTTTCCAGATACCTATAGTTAATCCGGCTTGAAGGCCAGCACCCAGAGCTGTGGTTTCTAAGATATGTGATCGTACCAAAGGGTATCCCAAAAGATCCGATTGAAACTGCATCATGAGATTATTGGCAGCACCGCCGCCATCCACCTTACAAATTTTAATTTTTTTGCCGTAATCTTTGGCCATGGCGACTAATAACTCTCGAACCTGAAATGCAACCCCCTCTAAAGTAGCCCGAGCCACATGCGCCTTGGTAGTTCGTCGGCTAAGCCCTGTAATGAGCCCAGTAGCGGTCGGTAACCAATGGGGCGCCCCCATTCCCGAAAGTGCCGGAACAAAAACAACCCCATCAGAATCGGGGACGGAGGTGGCTAACGCCTCCACTTCAGAGGCATTATTTACCAGTGATAATCCATCTCTAAGCCATTGGACTGCGGCTCCTGTAATAAAAGCGCTGCCCTCGATTCCGTAGGTAGTTTTGTTTCCAAACCTCCATGCTACGGTAGTTAAAAGCTTATGCTTAGAAAAAATAGGGGTGGATCCCGTATTGACTATAGCAAAGGCTCCCGTTCCATAGGTACACTTGGCGGTTCCTGTAGTAAAACAGGCCTGTCCAAAAAGAGCCGATTGCTGGTCTCCAATCATACCTGTAATAGGAATTCCATCGGGCAAACCTGCAAAGTTTTTTGTGCGACCAAACTCGATATCATTGGAACAGATTTCAGGGAGAATATTTTTGGGAACCTGGAAAAGATTCAAAAGATCTTCATCCCAGCGACAGCTTTTAATATCCATCAGCATGGTACGACTCGCATTAGAGGGCTCGGTGCGATGCTCGCCCCCGGTGATTCGATAAAGCAAATAGCTTTCTATCGTTCCAAAGGCGATGCCTCCTTTTTTAGCAAGCGACATAGCGCCAGGAACATTTTTTAACAACCACTGAAGTTTGGTTCCACTAAAATAGGGGTCTAATAAAAGCCCCGTCTTTTTATGAATATATTTTTCGTGCCCCTGTTTTTTTAATTTTTGGCAGATCTCATGAGTCCTTCGATCTTGCCAAACAATAGCGCGGTGTAAAGGCTTGGCTTCGGGACCGCGATGCCAAAGACAGGTGGTCTCTCTTTGGTTTGTAATTCCAATGGCTGCGATATCTGTGGTTTTTACCTTGGCTATTTTAAAAACGTCTGCGACAGCCCTTACTACCGAAGCCCAGATTTCCTCTAGATCATGCTCCACCCAAGAGGCCTCTGGAAAGTGCTGTGAAAATTCATGGTTTACCTTGCCAAGCACATTTAGGTTTTCATCAAATATTAAGGCCGTAGTGCCTGTGGTGCCTTGGTCGATCGCTAAAATAAGTGGGCGCATTGGCATGTGAGTGGGCTCCTAAATTAAAAGAGGATTATAACCAAACCCTCTTTAAAAATAAATTCCATATGCTAAAGAGCCTTTAATTTATCTGTCTTTAAGTTTTCCCCCAAGATTTTTCTGGAAATTTAGTTTATGCTCTCGCGCCATGGGGACACCTTCAGAAAACCTAAAGCGCGCTCTGGAAGCGGCCTTCGAAGACTTTAATCACGAAAAGGAACGCCGCCTGGATCCCATTTCATTAGTCTATCCCTACAATCACCCCAAAGACCAAGAGGTGGTTGCTTTTTTAATTGCACTTCTTTCTTACGGAAATGTTCGAACTATTATTCAGAGCGGATTAAGGGTCTTAAAACCCTTGGGCCCCCATCCCTATGAGTATTTGATCTCAAAAAAACCCTTAACTCTTTGGCCAGACTTTAAGCACCGCTTTACCACCGGAAAGGACATTGAGATTTTAACCCACTGGATGCGCGGGGCCTTAATAACTCATTCCTCGTTGGAAAATTTATTTTTAAGTTTTAAATTAAGTCCCGAATACCTAATGAAAGAGAATCTTTCCTTCTTTGTAAAGGGCCTTTGGAAGCAATCTCTGCCTAAAGAATTAAAATTTGATCTCACCCAAAGAAATAGAAATTTAAAATATTTATTATCCGATCCGGAACAGGGAAGTGCTTGTAAAAGGCTTAATATGTTTTTGCGTTGGGTGGTTCGCCCAAAAGATGGAATCGACTTAGGCCTCTGGGAAAAGGTGTCGCCTAGAGAGCTCATGCTTCCCATTGATACTCATCTATTAAAAACATTGCGCCGCTTAAGGTGGGTCCAGTCGGAACAGGCCACCTGGAAGACCGTTGAGATTGCCACGAGAAAACTACGAGAGATCTCAATTGAAGATCCGATTAAATATGACTTTGCTCTTTGTCATCTGTCTATGTCGGGTGGCAATATTAAAGACTATCAAAGTCTTAAGGCAAGAGGAGACCGCTAATGCGAAATTGGAATGATGACCCCTACACCAAGAGAGCTAGAAAAGAAAATTTTGAAGCTCGGTCTGTTTATAAGCTTGAGGAAATTGACAAGCGGGAAAGAATTTTCGCCGGCGTGAAAACGGTTTTAGATTTGGGGGCGGCACCAGGCTCTTGGACACAATACTGTTTACAAAAACTTTCTAAAACCGATGGAAAGGTGGTGGCCGTTGATATTAGTCCGATTCAGGTTCAAGATCCGAGACTTATTTTTCTTCATCAGCCCATTGAAGAGGTAGATCTAAGTCCTCATGTAGGAAATGGAAAGGTTGATCTCGTAATAAGCGACATGGCTCCTAATACGACAGGGATTCACGATCGAGATGTGGCCCTATCTTTTGAATTAGCCTCCCTAGCCTTTAACACCTGTGAAAAACATTTAAAATTGGGCGGAACCTTTGTCGTCAAACTTTTTATGGGCGACTCTTTTGAAGAGTTTCATAAACTACTCAAGGAAAATTTTTCTCCGGTAAGATTATTGCGCCCCGACAGCACTCGTAAACACAGTCGAGAAATATTCTTTATTGGAAAAGGATTTAAACCTAAAGTTCAGAAATAATTTATTTTAATAGGGTATACAACTGTTCTAAAATCTTCGCGCTCGCGCCCCAGATCAGTTCGTTCTCACAAATAATTCCAATGCTACTCACCGTAAAGGGGATTCCTTTTTCGTTAACGGAAACTTCAACCGGCTTTAAGCCCTCTGACAAAAGTTGATCTAAGGGCAAAAAGATAGCTCTTTCCACCTCCCTCTCGCTAATTTTAAGTTCCTGAGGGAACTGCACCTTTGCTACCCACGGATAAATGACCACATCTTTTAATGTGTAAACCGGCTCTAGATTTCCTAAGATTTGAATCTCCTTTTCTAGTAAGCCCACCTCCTCCTCAGTTTCTCTGAGTGCCGTTTTAAGAAGATTGCCATCGGATGGCTCAAATAGCCCACCAGGAAAACTAATCTGTCCCTTGTGGGTTTCAACCTGTTCCGACCTTTTGGTTAGAAGAATTTCATAGCGCGCTGTTTCCTGTTTGAATCCTATTGGAATAAGAACCGAGGCAATAATTTTCTGGCTCTCTTTGCAAATGAACGGTTCTGTGGGAACTAACCGCTTCATGAATATCTTTTCCCAATGGTTCATATTTATATATCCTAATTACTATGAGAGTTGCTTTTTAACTCTTTCTTGTGGCAAGTTCTAGTTCTTTCAAGGAGTCATCATGATTAGCCCAACCGATCGGTTTAAAAATAAAGAATGTATCTTTTGCAAAATGATTGCTGGAACTTTGCCCAGCGAAAAGGTTTATGAAAATGAACACGTGTTTGCCTTCAGAGATATTAATGCGCAAAGTCCAGTACACGTGCTGATTATCCCAAAGAAACATATTGTAGATATTTTAGATGTGAGTGGAGAGGATTCAGAAATTTTCCAACACATTTTTAGAGCCGCTCAATTAATTGCTGGGCAACTAGGAATTGCAGGGTCTGGATTTAGAACCGTTTTTAACAGCGGTGATAATGCCTGCCAAACGATGTACCACCTACACCTTCATCTTTTAGGGGGAACACAATTGGGCGGATCTCTTGTCGGGTAACTATAACTTTAAGGAAGTAGACATTGCTTAACAAGAGGCTCAAGAACTAGCCTAGCCTTTTCATATCCTGCTTTTGCTAATTCAGAAGGAATTGGGTTCTCACTATCCCATGCCCAATCTCCAATAACTTCAGTATCCAAATCCTTTTTTTGAATCTCAAGAGATGTGTTAGCACTTAAGGTGTACCAAGAGGATATTAGGCTATCGATCGCATTTGGGAAGGCCTGAACACCGGTCCCCAGTACATACGTCTTAGGGTTTACTCTTTTTAAATCTCTTCCCAGAGGCGAAACTAAATAGCCACCCACATAAACTCTTCTGGTTTCAGGACGAATCACCCCTTCAAGAATTTTCTGCGGAGCGGTCTCAACTACCGGATCAAAAAAGGTGGGTTCGGCAAGCGAGGCATGCATAGCAAGTTTCAGATCATCGTAATTTTCTATGAGTCTTAGATCACACTGCCTTTTATTTACATCTAACCTCTTTAGTTGCTCATAGAGATCTAGGGTCACAAAATAGGTACAGGCCTTTCCAATCACCTTTCCATTCTTAGTGACATTAAAATTATCTAAATTAACTTCATTGTCCTTCAAACCGGTCTTTATCTTAGGAAGATAAAATGGAGCCTCGGAATCTGCCTCCGATTGATCAGCAGCCCAAATGGGAACCTTTGGAGCCTTTCCCTGATCATAAACACGGCTGTCTAAGACATCTAAATTGGCAGCGCTAATCATGATCCCTTTTTGAAGGGGTCCTTTTTGAATCGAACAGGGACGTCCATCCTTATGAAGAATCAAATTGATGAGTTTCTCCAGTTCATCATGATTTTCTTCTAGTTTCATTGCGGCGCCAAAAACCCTTCCGGCAAAAATCTTCTTGGTTTTCGATGCCGCATTCAGATTAAGTAGAGTGTAGTCATATTCATTAATTATTGTTTCAGCTCGTTCAATGCTTTCTTTCGAAATTCCCCAGCAGCCAAAGTAGGCGGCAAGAAGAGACCCACTGCTATTGCCACCGTAAATAACATCTCCCGATTTTAGTTTTGAACTTAAAGAATAGGCCGCTTTTAATACACCAATATCCCAGGGAACACGATCTGCCTTCCCCATAAAACTAAACATGAAGGGATCGTTTTTAAATTTATCCTCGTCTTCAGTTTTGTCTGAACAGGAGGGTGCTACCCTATGGCCACCGGAAAGATTGGGCCCGGTTTCTAATTGATTATGGGTCTGTACCTCCCCAGAAACCGAAAGAGCACTGAAAAAACAAAAGAAAAGAAACCCTTTCAAATACCCCTTATCTAAAATCAATCCTCTTCTCCTTTTCTATTCGGGACTCAAACTACAAGAGGATTGAATTGCAATGGGCACGCCATTTAAGATAGCCATTGTATTCAAAAGGAATAGCCAGTCGAATCGGGATCTTTTAAACAGCCCAATTGGCAACTGACACCCTATCCATTCTTTGTTTTTTCGTTCGTTGTTTTTCGTCTTTAGTGCTTAACCCGAAACCATTGTCCCTACGCATAAATGATCGCGTCAGAATGAAGTGAATTGACAGCAAAATCTTACTTCTTTAGTTTCATGACTTAGTGAGAAATCTCGCGCATGTTTTTAAGATAAAAAAACTGTGCAAAATCTTTGATACTGTACGAGCATAAACGGGTAACTCCTCTTTACAGATAGAAATGAGAAGAGAGATTATTATCTATTTTGTTTTTGAACTATTTTTTAGCGCTTTAAAGGAACCATAAGAAAATGCAAGTTATCAAACGAGACGGCACAAAAGAGGATGTTAAAATTGAAAAGATTCTCCATGCTGTTAATCGCGCCTGCCGAGGGATTCAAAATGTAGAGGCCTTAGAGGTTGCAAAAAGAACGATTGCGGGCCTTCACGATGGAAGTACCACCGAAGAGCTAGACAACCTTTCTATTTCGACTGCTGTCATGCTGATGGTAGACGAACCTAACTATTCCAAAGTTGCCACGCGAATGCTTTCAGAAAACATCCGTAAAGAGGTGGGGCGAGATTCTGCTTTTCGTGATTATTTAAAATGGGCCGCTGAACACGGAGTGCTTAGCGATAAGGTTTTAGGTATTGCACAGCAAGATGTTGAGGCGATCGAATTTGCAATACATCACGAGCGAGATGATCTATTTGAATATTTTGGTCTTAAAACTATTTTAGATCGGTATCTTGTCAGGCACCCACAAACCCGACGAGTTATCGAGCGTCCGCAATGGATGTTTATGCGGGTGGCACTGGGCCTATCCGATACGATCGGTGAGGCCATCGGATTTTACGAAATTATCAGTCAATTTCTCTACGTGCCATCCACTCCCACTCTATTTAATTCTGGAACACGACACCCCCAGATGAGCTCCTGTTATTTACTGACAGTTTCTAACGACAGCTTGGAAGGAATTTATAAAACGATCACCGACTGCGCCCATCTCTCCAAGTGGTCGGGAGGACTAGGTGTCGATTGGACTCCGGTGCGCTCTTCTGGATCTCTTATTAAAGGAACCAATGGGCTCAGCAATGGAATCATTCCCTTTTTAAAGGTTTTTGATTCCTCGGTTCATGCCGTTAATCAGGGTGGAAAACGAAAGGGCGCGGCCGCCATTTATATTGAACCTTGGCACAGTGATATTGAGGCCTTCCTTGAGCTCCGCAATAATACGGGTGCTGAAGAACGTCGCACTCACAATTTAAACTTAGCACTATGGGTGCCCGATCTTTTCATGAAGCGGGTTGAGGCCGATGGAGAGTGGTCTCTTTTTTCGCCAAGTGATGCTACAGAACTAAGCCGTACCTACGGCGAACTATTTGAAAAGGCCTATGAAAAATATGAGGCGGCTGGAATAGCGCTGAAAAAAGTTTCGGCACGCGCTTTATATTCTAGAATGATGCAGTGTTTGGCAGAAACGGGAAATGGTTGGATGTGCTTTAAAGACAAAGCCAACCTTCGCTCTGCACAAACAGCAGAGGCTAATAATGTCATTCACAGCTCCAATCTTTGCACCGAAATTTTAGAGGTGACCTCCAAAGATGAAACGGCCGTTTGTAATTTAGGCAGTGTGAATCTATCCTCTTATG
>JABMMY010000017.1 GCA_013205415.1 Deltaproteobacteria bacterium | reverse complement strand
TACATATTTATTTCTCATATGGCACCAACCCACTGAAGGTCCCCCGCAATATCCGCAAAAGTTCTTAGCACGAATACAATTGCCATACAATTTTTTTAATTTCTCTTTAGCTTTTTTGGATAATACCCCTTGAATAGTATAATAGAGTTCTTTTCTTTTTCTACAATTCGATGATTTCATTAAGACACTAATTCTATCTTCAGCCAGAGTACTTCAGCCAGTGACATATATTTGCTTTCAGGATACTTTTTTAGAAATATTTTGTACTTGAATAATGGGTTTCATAGATTAAACCGCGTCGATATAGTCCCGTTGAACATAGTTAAACACTCCGATTCCAACAAAAACTGTGGCTAATGAAATGATCAAGGCCTGTAAAATAAAAATAGGTTCTAAGGCAGTGGTACCAAAAAAAGCATTTCTAAATAGATCGATGACAGCTACCAGGGGATTGAATAAAAAAATGCTTTGATCTTTATCGATGACATATCGAGTTGAGTAGAAAATAGGAGTTCCCAAGAATAAAAACTGGATGGCTAGGCTCACCGTGTGATTGAGATCTCGGTATTTGACCGTCATTGCCGCAAAAATAAGTCCTAATCCAAGACTGAAAAGTGAGGTGATTAAAAAACAGACCGGAATGGCTATTATAATTTTAAAAAACTGAGGATGGATAACGGTTCCTGACGGAGTAAAAATCTTAAAATAAAGTACTAAACATGAAAAAAATATAAGTTGTGTAAAGAATATTAGACTTTTGGAAACCACATAGGCTAAAGGCATTACCAGCCTCGGAAAATAGACCTTTCCAAATAGATGACTACTAGCAGACAGAGATTCTGCTGTTTTAGGAAATGCCGCAGAAAAATATCCCCAAATAACGAAGGCACTAAAATAAAATAGGAAATGCGGAATGCCATCAACGTTTATGGATCCATTTTTTTGAAAAACTATGGTTAGCATTCCTGTAAGAATAACGGGTTGTATCAAATACCAAAGAGGGCCCAAAATAGTTTGCCGATAGTTAATAATGAATTCTTTTCGAATGAATAAAAATAAAAGATCTCTGTATTGCCAAAATTCATTCCAATTGACCAGAAACCAGCGTGGATTAGCGCTAATAAAAACAGGCGATTCTAATTCTTTTTCTCTGTTTTTAGAGTGGGTGATTTCCATAGAAGTTATAAAAAAGAGGATGACTAGACAAATAAAGATTTTTCGAAATATTCTCTGCTAGTTATCGACTTAGCTGTCATTTAACTTTAGTCTTTGTTAATACCGGGCGACTTTGTCGCCCCAAAACATCCTGTCAACGACTCATTGAATCGAGCCATGTAACCGAAGAGTAAAAGGTGAGACTTAGAGAAAGGAAAAAAGAGCTAGACCCATTCAAGCTAGAACGAGAGCTAGAATCGAAGCTCAAAACCTTTCCATTCTTCTAAAACAATCCAAAATTGAGGTGGTTGCCGCATGATTGCAACACTACGCAGCTTGGTGCGGTCGACTTACGAGTCAATACGCGGACCAGGCGCAATGACAGTTCAAGAGCCACATCTTTCCCATCCCAAGTATCGTCCAGACATTGCCGGCTTACGTGGTGTTGCTGTGTTGGCTGTCGTCGCATTTCACGCTTTTCCAAGTTGGATAATAGGTGGGTTTATTGGCGTAGACGTCTTCTTTGTAATCTCTGGCTATCTGATATCTGCAATCATTTTTGAGAGTTTGGACAAAGGCACTTTCAGTTTTTTCGAATTCTATTCTCGCCGTATTAAGCGTCTCTTTCCAGCGATTATTCTTGTATTGGGTGCTTGTTTTGCTTTTGGTTGGTTTGTTCTGTTGGGCGATGAGTTAAATCAATTAGGCAAACACATTGCCGCAGGTTCTGGCTTTATTTCAAACTTAGTGCTGTGGAGTGAGGCGGGCTACTTTGATAGCGCTGCTGAAACTAAGCCATTATTACATTTATGGAGCTTAGGAATTGAAGAGCAATTTTATATCGTGTGGCCGCTACTTTTATGGTTTGTTTGGAAGCGAAAGTTCAATGTTTTAACAATCACAATTGTGCTTGCTGTTGCTTCATTTATTCTGAATCTTAAAGGTATTAAGCAAGATATGGTTGCTACCTTTTATTCACTGCAATCAAGATTTTGGGAATTGTTAAGCGGTAGTTTATTAGCTTGGGCTACGCTGTATAAGAAGGACGCTTTTGCTAATATCAAGAGCAAGATTGATTTTTGGCTACCTCAAATTATCTTCAGTAATAAGCAAAATAATGATGGTAAAACGCTGGCTAATGTTTTTTCATTTGTTGGATTGTTCTTGTTGGTATACGGATTTTTGCGAATCAACAAGGAGTTAAGCTTTCCAGGGAAGTGGGCATTAGTTCCTGTTTTAGGTGCTGTATTAATTATTACAGCAGGGTCTAAAGCTTGGGTTAATCGCACACTCTTATCCAATAAGATTGTCGTTTGGGTTGGCTTAATAGCGGATTTCACCGATCTGACCCCCTCAATTTCACGGGTTTGACCCCCCTGCTTCAGCGGACCTAAGGGACGATGATCTTCTATTTCACGAGGGGTCAGTTTTGGTCAATC
>JABMMY010000016.1 GCA_013205415.1 Deltaproteobacteria bacterium | reverse complement strand
TGAAACCCACCCAAGCCCCTCTTCCTCCGTTTGTCCTGGCCCCTGAAATTTTTGCAAAGCGAATGGAAGAAAACACGGGGATGATTGCCGTAGGAACCTTTAACTACAAATTTGCTGTGCCCCCTACAACTCCGTCTAGGCCACCTAAAGGAGTGAGTGATATTTCCATTATTCTTTCCAATAATGAATTTTATCCCGCAAAGGTCGTTTTAAAATCTGGAGAATCTGTTCGACTGCTCTTCACCACAACCAATCGAAAGCCGGCAGCACTAGTCATCGAAAAATTAAATATTCAACGCTGGGTTTCAAGCCAGGTTGAGGGCGAAACAAAAAAAGAATTAGACCGGTCCAAGTTTGAATTAAATCGAGAGCTCTCTTCAAGGAGAGTCACCGATGTCAATTTCGATCCCAAACCTGGAGTTTATAGTTTTCATGATGTGATCACCGGTGCATCCGGAGAGATTTCTGTAGAGGAGCCGTAAAATGTCTGTTTTTGATAGTAGTGTTCAGGTTTTTCTAGCACCCGTACTTCCCTTTTTAAAGGACGATTCTGTTACGGAGATCATGATTAATGGGCCTGCCAATATTTTTATTGAACGAAAAGGATTTGTAGAAAAAGTAGATGTGAAGTTTGAAGACGAAGGGGCGCTAGTTGCCGCCGTGAGAAATATCTCTCAATTTGTGGGTCGTCCTATCGATGAGGAAAGACCTTTCTTAGATGCCAGACTGCCAGATGGTTCCCGCATTCATGCTGTAGTTCCTCCCGTTGCTAAAAATGGAACCACAGTAGCCATTCGAAAGTTTTCAAAAACAAAGCTTGAAATGAAAGATCTTATCACTAAAGGGGCGCTCACCGTAGATGCGGCTCGCTTCATCGATGTCTGCCTTTACCTCAAAAAAAATATTATCGTTTCCGGGGGAACCGGATCTGGAAAAACAACCATCTTAAATATTCTAGCTAGCCGTTGTCAGCCCAATCAACGAATTCTAGTTCTGGAAGATTCTTCGGAATTAAAAATTCACAATGCCCACGTCGTTTACTTTGAAGCTCGTCCTGCTGATGAACATGGAAAGGGTTTGGTGACTCTGCGAGACCTCGTAAAATCTTCGCTAAGACTTCGTCCCGATAGAGTCATTGTGGGAGAGGTTCGTGGTGGAGAGGCCATGGATCTCATTAGCTCGATGAATACCGGCCACTCGGGCTCTATGGGCACCGTCCACTCTAATAATCCTAAAGAGTGTTTAACTCGCCTTGAGACCCTTGCCATGATGAATGAAACCGATGTTCCCATTCAGGCCGTACGCTCTCAGGAGGCCTCTGCTATTAATATCATGTTGCAACTGTCTCGGATGCAGGATGGCTCCAGAAAGCTCACTCACATCTCAGAGGGACTGGGAATGGATCTCCATGGAAACTATCAGGTCCAAGATATTTATCTTTTTGAACAAACGGGCCGAGATAAAGAGGGAAAGGTATTAGGAAGCCTAAACCCCACCGGAAACCTTCCCAGCTTTATAAAGGAGATGGAGGTTAATCAGCTACCCTTTCCCAGAGAAATGTTTGCAAAGAAATTAATCAATACTAACTCTCCACCACCACCGACAAAACCAGAAAATAAAGCCGCTTAATTTTTATCCAAAAATGGTCTGCTTAATATTACAATCAAGGGGGCCTTTTTTAAGGGGCCGCTATTACGGAAGGCCGTTCTGTGAGGAGCGTTAAATAGTCCTGAATGTCCTTGATCATTTTCTCCGTCTCTAGTGTAGATGGCAAAACACTTAAAACCGTTTTATCACCCACTGAATCGTAGGAAAGATACCCTTTGTTTACACAGGATAATAGGCCATTGGTAAAATTCTGAATCGATATCGATTCTGGATATGCAATATCACCCACATCCTTTTTTGCTTCACCATATTTAATAAGCCTATTGAGACACTGCTTTTTATCAAAAGTCTGCCCCTCCTGCTCATTTAAGAAACTCATTAAAATAAGGTAGCTCTCCAGGAGCTCACCTATCAATCCAGAATAAACGGTGGCCTCGTCCCAGTCTTTGAAAAAATGATGAAATCCCTGAGTCCAGCCTTGGTCATCGGCACTCTCCCAAGGGCAATCAGGAGAAAAATACTGTAATGTCTTTATTAGTTCCGAAGGAAATATAATTCGTGGACTAAAAAAGAATTCAAACTTCAGAATATTTCTTAGCACCAACGCATTCGTTATAAAATCATCGTAAAAAGTTTTCTGGTTTGATTTAGCCGCTCTCCTTTTTTTTAGAGTGTCTAGAAAAGCAAGAACGCAAATCGAAGGAATTACAAAACAATGGATTGCATTATTTTTATAAAAATTTAAAACCGCCCGTTTTTTATGCTCAAGTGAGTATTCCCTGACTAAACTCTCTGAAATTAAAAGGAATCCCTTTTTCTGCAGGCCTCTGACCGTACTCTCCACTGCGGAACGAAAACCACTTTCTTGGGGCGTACTAAGACTCATTCCAGAGTAGATTACATAATCGGCCATTCTATCTGAGATGCGCAATACCTCACTAAATGGCAGCGAAAGATCCCTGTGGGTTAAAAAAATACTGCTCACAATAGATTTGGGCGTAATAGGGCTCACATCATTTATCGTTTTACAAAGTTGGAATGCGGTCTTCTGAAGAGTGCGTCGCGCCTCAACGTTATTTTCATCTGCTTTTTGAATTATCTCTTTAACCGAAAGAGCGTCTGCAAACCTCACATAGACCTTTCCAATATTTTTTTTGTAATCTTCCTGGATTTAAATAGACCCGTTGCAGTTTCTTTCTCCTTTTTGCCCTCCCTTAGTTCCTTTGAATAGGAGCCCTCTTCTAAAACCTCATCGTAGGAGATAGAAACGGGAATCAATGCGATATCCTCCGTCCCCTTATTGCGATAAATCTCCAAAATCATCTTTAAAATACCAAAAGCCGGGGGAAGCATTTTTCCAGATCGACTTCGAGTTCCCTCAATAAAAAATTTCACGTTGTGTCGATTTTTGAGAAGAAACTCAATATACTTTTTAAGTAGTAACGCATAGAGATCGTTGCCTTTGAATGACCTCCGAATAAAAAACGCCCCTGATTTCCTAAGAAAATATCCGACAGGCCAAAAGGATAAATTCACTCCAGCCGCAATATGTGGAGTCAACATGTCCTCGGTAAAAAGCACGTAGGGAACCACTAAATAGTCTAAGTGACTCCTATGACAGGATACAAAAACGATCGGCTTAGTCTTCATGACCTCACGAACTTTGCTAATCTCTTCACTCTGAACAACTAGCCCCTCGAAAACCCTCGTAAATAACCACCCCAAAAAAACGGCCAGAATCTCTATAATCCGATAGGTATAACTAGCGACAATTTCTGTGAGATACTGATAGTCCAGCATCATCACCTTTTTATTATCCAACCCCTCCTTTTCTGCCATTAGATGAATCGCTTTTTGTACCTCCTCATCTCGTATCAAGGTTTCCTTTACAGAGGTGGGAGAAAGATAACGGGGTCCTAGCACTACCCTCATCTCCTGCTGTATTAGTACTATTATTTTTCTACGAAGGACTCTGGCAATTTTTAGGCTAACTCCCTCATCTATCTCATCTGGAGTTTCACCCAAAAGAAAGGGCTCCCTCTCTACGACAGGAAAAAACCCCAGACTTTTCACATTAGAGTCCTGTCGCTTTCGAAGGAGATACCAAAACTTTCCAATCCAATTAGGATTTGAGCTAATTCCTAACAAGAGTTCATCAAACCGTCTTCTTTCACCCCTGGTATATTTTCTCCAGAGAATTAAAACGGGGACAATAAAAAACTGAGTTCCCTCTGGTTCAATTGACTGCTCATGTAGTTTAGCAATTAGGTGTTCGACAGGGGTTGGCTTAAACAATTGTTTTCGCTCGTTGGTGGGACAAAACATAATTCTGGGGCCGGTCTCAGCAGAGTTAAAAAGTTCTGGAAGTGGTAATTTCCCAAATATCACCTTCAAAAAAAGTATCGGTTTTGAAAGTATTAAAATTGTTTTTCGGTTGGCAACATAAATAACGCCTAGGTTTTGGGTGCGACACCAACTAGAGATAATTAACCACTCAAAAACTCCACCACTAGTCACCGCAAAAATAATTCGGCCTTTTTTCTGAAGTTCCTTTAATTCTTCTGTGGGAATTTCAAACTGGAAGCGCACAAAGACTAATTTTGATACTGCCCCCCAGAGATTATCAATAATTTGGTATGCGTTTTTCAAATCTGTTGCTCGATCTACATGTTTATTTTTTCAAAAGAGAGTTTATCGGTGTTTTGAGATTTTGGCACGGAGCTAATTTAAAAATGTTATTCGTCGCTATTACTAGGGCGAGTTTTTTGTGAAGAGATGATTTCGTGTAGTCCTTTAGCCGGAAACTGCGTTTTAAATAAATTCTCTAAGCCTTGTAACATTTCATTTTCTGTGACCCCATTTGTTAAATGGATCTTCTGAGCCTCTTTTGCCGCAGCAGTTCTTTCTTTGGTTAAATTAGTATCCACGATTATCCACTGTTCATTGGAAAGCAAAAACACAAAGAAAATATTAGGAATCCGATCATTATGAAAATTTACCGTTCCCTTATAGGTCGCCGAAATTTGATACTTTCCTAACTTGTCTTTCGTGACCCTCAGTAGAGGTTTTTCTAGTAATCTCACCTGTGAAAGATTACTAATTAAAAACTCCCCTAGCGTTTCATTATAGTGAAAGGCGGTACGAGCAAAAATATCGGCAATCTTCCCCTCGGTGGACTTTAAATAATATTGGTAGGGGTGCTGTGTTCCGGGAAACTCTTGGTCTAGAAGTTTGATTCTATTGATAGCCTTTTCCATGCCGACAACAGATCCCAAAAGTAATGTGATCTGTTTTAATATTAATTCTTTTCTCTCATTACCTTTCGCCATATTAGCCGCCTCTTCATAGGCGGTTTCAGCGCCGACCAAGTCACGTGGCTCCTGAAGAAAAAAACCTAAAGCCTCCAGGGGGCGTTTGGCTATCATTAATACCTTTCCAGCCTCACTAGTCATTTGTTTCTGGCGATAATAGGATAATAACGTTTCTAGCGCCTCCAAACCCACATTATCTGTCGAGTTAACTTTTAGGACTGCAATTAATTCTGGAATCCCAGATTCGGGTTCTTTATTAAACTTTATTTGCGCTTGGCTTAGACTTAAGCCTCTTTGTTGTGAGGCGCTTACCTTCACAGTTTTCTTCGAGACGACTTGTGGGGGCGGAGTTTGGGTTAATACATAAAAAGTCGCAGCCGCTAACAAACCACCCATTATTGCACCGGTAATAATCCAGCTTTTGAAACCGTTATTTTCAATGGGCTTCTCGATGTCTATTTTTCCTGAAAAAACGGTTTCAAATGGATCCGATTCTTTCGAGGGTCTCTTTTTGAGTGAATGATTTGGCGCAGAGATCTGTTTCCCGTTTTTTATTTCTAAAGACAGCGGGGAAGTTAGCTTGGGAGCTATTTTCTCTTCTGGGGTTTCGCTAGTGAACTCTTTCAAACCCTCCACACAATCCCATCCCGACAACTCTGAATGCCAAATAGGGGTTTTAGAATTAATCTCTCCGCTTGAGATCATTCCTTGAATATCGCCAAATGAAAAAGGGCCCTTTTGCTCACCTTCAATTCCAATGAAATACTCAATTTGATTGATAAGGGGGTCGGACATGACCTTAATTATAGCAAATTAATGAACTAAAAACTCGACCTTATGTTTTTCTTCCAAACACTCTATGTCGGGCAGCGTTAAGTTGTTTTCTTCGATACTCTTCGTGGTTACTTTTGCCAAAGATACTATCTGCGTAGGCCTTTACATCCATAATCTGAATTTCATAGGGAAAAAATCCATATTCAAACGGCGCTGGTACTGTAGGGAATAACTCATTAAATAGTTGAGTGCCCCCCGACATGTTGGGTAGTTGCGTGGCAAGCTGCGTATAGGTCTGGTGTTGGGGATTTCTCACCTTTACCAACTCTCGGCAGGTAAACTGAATGGCTTTATAATGTTCACTGGTGTGAGGATTCAGCAGACTTCGTCCCATGCGTCCGTAACCGATTCGCTTTTCCAATCGTTTAATCATTCGTTCAATATAAGGAGCTGGCTCTGGTGTTTTTTTCAGGTGGATTGCAATGCGATCTAATTCAAATTGAACTCTTTTTAAATCAACTAGACGATTGCGAGATCTTCCCGGGCGAATATTAGGTAAACTAATAATGTTTTTTTCAAGTAGAACTCGAACAGCTCTAAAGGCATCCAATTTAGTTTCTGTAACTAACCGGATTCCTACGCGATCATAAATCTCCTCAACTACACTATCGGCCTTGTGAAGAAGTTTAATTATTTCACGATCGGGATCTTTTCTTTCTTTCTTTTTAAAAAACAAAAGTTTAATCCCTTGGCCATCCTCCTCTTTGCCGAGATAGGTCACGCCATTTGTGGGATCAACATATAAGAATTGATCTAGCCGATTTAAGACCTGAGTTTGCATCGCTTGGAAAAATTTCAATCGTGGATCATAAAAAAGATGAATCATCACGTGCATGATTCTTAAGATGGCACAGGCATAAATCTGATCATCTGTTCTGTTTTTTTCGGATGCAATAATAAAGAGACGCCGAATGTCGTTAACCGATTTTTCAGATCTTAAATGCTCTGGAACTTTGGAATAGTCGGGATCGGTCAGCACCTTTTCAATAAACTGAACTGCATCGTTAAAAAACCGCCAAACCAACTCTAGGTCGTCCGGGTTATTTAAGTCGAATCCGTAAGCTTGAATAAAGGCTGTGGCCTCACCAATTGTTTTAATTTCAAGATGGGGAATATCAAGGATCGACCCCCCTTCTAAAACCACATTGACACTAGGCCAAGGAAACTCAAAATTCTGGGTGACGTCCATTAACTATAAAAGATAGCATATGGAATCTCGCATTCCAATCACTGCCGTAATACGGTATTGTCCGAAATGGAGAGGTGGCTGAGCGGTCGAAAGCGGCGGTCTTGAAAACCGTTGAGGGTAACCCCCTCCCAGGGTTCGAATCCCTGTCTCTCCTCCATTAAAAGTGAGGTCTTATAGTGATCAATGTTCTACTGGTAGATGACCATGATTTGGTCCGCACAGGCATTAGA
>JABMMY010000188.1 GCA_013205415.1 Deltaproteobacteria bacterium | reverse complement strand
GTTCAAGAGAATTTGAACAGATGGAGATGGAATTTTTCTGCCGTCCAGAAAAAGAGGAGGCTACGAAGTGGTTTGAGTATTGGAAAACGTCTCGATATGAATGGTATTTAAATTACGGAATTAAAAAAGAGAAACTTCATTTGAGAACTCATGAAGATAATGAGTTAGCGCATTATGCAGCGGGGTGTGCCGATATTGAATATGATTTCCCATTCGGTAGAGCGGAACTTGAAGGCATTGCCAATCGCACCGATTACGATCTGAAACAACATGCCGAATTTAGTAAGAAAGATTTAAGTTACTTCGATGCGGGTAACAACACGAGATATTATCCTCATGTCATTGAGCCATCCGCTGGAGCGGATCGGGCTACGTTAGCCTTCTTAGTTGATGCCTATGCGGAAGAGGGTGATCGTACGGTACTTCGTTTTCATCCAGAGGTGGCTCCGGTTAAAGTGGCCGTATTTCCATTAGTTAATAAAGAGGGAATGCCGGAGATGGCTGAAAAAATATTTTTAGATTTAAAAAAGAGATGGAATTGTTACTTTGATGATAAGGGAGCCGTTGGAAGAAGATATCGCCGGCAAGATGAGATCGGAACCCCTTATTGCATTACGGTAGATGGCGAGAGTTTAAAGTCTAACTCTGTGACCGTTAGAGAGAGAGATTCGATGGCACAGGTGAGAGTTTCAATTGATGACTTAGTTAACCATCTTTCTAAGACATTGGCTTCGGGGGTTTGATGCAGGTTTACTTTTTTGGAAAAGGAAAGGCCGACGGGTCTAAAGATAATAAGATTTTGCTTGGAGGCAAAGGGGCAAACTTAGCCGAGATGACTCTTTTGGGCCTTCCTGTTCCACCTGGATTTACTATCACAACAGAGGTTTGCACCCATTTTTATAAAAAGGGTTCCCTATTTCCTCCAGGTCTTGAAAAAGAGGTTCTAGATTCGATAGCGAAATTAGAAACAATCCTAGATTGCCAATTTGGAAATCCGCAAAATCCGCTTTTAGTTTCTGTGAGATCCGGAGCTCGAGCCAGTATGCCCGGGATGATGGATACTATTTTAAATTTGGGATTAAATGATAGCACTGTTCAGGGACTGATTTCTCAATCAAAAGATGAAAGGTTTGCTTACGATGCTTATCGTCGATTTATTCAGATGTATTCCGATGTGGTACTCGGTGTGTCTTCACATTCTTTTGAGACACTGTTAGAACAGGCGAAAAGAAAAGTAGGAGCCCAAACTGATAATCAACTTTCTGCGGTCGATTTAAAAAGTTTAGTTATTTCCTTTAAAGATGTTGTGTTTAAAGAAACAGGAAATGTATTTCCTGAAGGTGTGCAGGAACAACTTTGGGGCGCCATTAGTGCCGTTTTTAAATCTTGGATGAGCTCTAGAGCTGTGAGTTATCGTCGAATTCATAAAATCCCTGAAGATTGGGGCACTGCTGTCAGTGTACAGGCCATGGTTTTCGGAAATATGGGAGATGATTGTGCGACTGGAGTGGGTTTTACAAGAGATCCCTCAACAGGTGAGAATAAATTTTTTGGAGAATATTTACAAAATGCACAAGGGGAGGATGTCGTAGCGGGCATTAGAACTCCGTGTCCTATTAATAAAGAATCTTCACATGGTTCTTCACTTCCCACATTGCAGGATCTATTTCCCAAAACTTATGGTGAATTGGTAGCTGTGTATAAGAAACTAGAGACACACTTCACCGACATGCAGGATATTGAATTTACAATTCAAAAAGGAAAACTTTTCCTTCTTCAAACTCGAACTGGAAAAAGAACAGCTTCAGCTGCGGTTAGAATCGCAGTGGAAATGGTAAATGAGGGCCTTATCTCCTCAGATACTGCTGTGACAAGAGTGGCTCCTGACCAATTAGAGCAGTTGCTTCATCCTCGACTTGATCCTAAAGCACCCAAAATTGTAATGGCTAAAGGACTTCCCGCATCTCCAGGTGCTGCGTCTGGAGAGGTCGTGTTTTCTTCGGAAGAATCTGAATCTTTAAAAAAGGCGGGTAGAAAAACGGTTTTAGTTCGTCATGAAACTTCACCTGAAGATATCGTCGGTATGGATGCTAGTCAGGGAATTTTAACCGCCCTTGGGGGCATGACCTCCCATGCGGCAGTAGTAGCTCGTGGTATGGGTAAACCCTGTGTGGCTGGCTGTAGTTCTATTAGTATCGACTATAAGAACCAAACCTTCAAAGTAGCGCAGTACACAGTAAAACGTGGAGATATCATTACGATCGATGGGGCTAGTGGAGAGGTTATTTTAGGCCATGTGCCTACCGTAAATAGTCAGCTTGACCAATATTTTACACAACTCATGAAATGGGTTGATGAAAAAAGAGTTTTGGGAATTAGGACCAATGCTGAAACGCCAAATGATGTGAAGGTGGCTCGTAGTTTTGGAGCCGAGGGAGTGGGTCTGTGTCGTACAGAACATATGTTTTTTGAAGAGACTCGCTTAAATACCGTAAGAGAAATGATCTTGGCAGATAGCCGTTCTCAGCGAGAGGTGGCTCTTCTTAAGATCTATCCAATGCAGAAAGATGATTTTGCTGCGATCTTTAGAGAGATGAAGGGGTATCCTGTCACCGTTCGCCTTTTAGATCCGCCTCTTCATGAATTTTTGCCGAAGACAGACGACGAAATTTCTAGTGTTGCTAGACTTTTAAATACATCGAAGGAATCCTTATCTGCGAAGGTTAAGTGGCTTCATGAATTTAATCCGATGTTAGGCCATCGAGGTTGCCGTGTCGGGATTAGTTATCCTGAAATCTACGCGATGCAGGTGAGAGCTATCATGGAGGCCGCCTCTGAATTAGTGAATCGAGAAGAATTTAAGATCGAACCTGAGATCATGATTCCTTTTATTAGTACGATGGAGGAGTTTAGGATTCTAAAAACTGAGATTAAAGAGGTATGCGAAGAGGTTCTAAAAAAGTATACGGTCAAATTGACGTATCGCATTGGGACCATGATTGAAATTCCGAGAGCTGCCTTAATTGCTAATCAGCTTGCTACAGAGGCCGACTTTTTCTCTTTTGGAACTAATGATTTAACTCAAATGACCCTAGGGCTATCTCGTGATGATTCTGGATCCTTTCTTCCTAGATATATTGAAAGAGGCATTTTTACTGTGGACCCTTTTGTTTCATTAGATCAAGAGGGAGTGGGCGAGCTGATTAAAATTGGGTGCGAAAGAGGTCGTTCTGCAAATATTAATCTCAAAATTGGGATTTGTGGAGAACATGGTGGCGACACTTCTACGATTGAATTTTGCCACAGGTTACAGTTTAATTACGTCAGTTGTTCGCCATTCCGAGTTCCAGTGGCTCGGTTAGCAGCAGCACAGGCAGCATTAAAAAACAAAAAAGTGAATTGAGATAGATGAGATTAAAAAGACTCGAGCTTCAAGGCTTTAAATCATTTTTGGATAGAACTATTTTAACCTTCGACCCTGGAATTACAGGTGTCGTCGGCCCTAATGGATGCGGCAAGAGCAATATCGTAGACGCCATTCAATGGGTAATGGGAGAGCAGAGTGCAAAGCACCTGCGTGGCGACTCCATGACCGATGTTATTTTTAATGGCTCAGATACTAAAGCACCGACCTCTATGGCTGAGGTAAGTTTAGTTTTAGATCGTCAGGGTGTCAGCCTCTCACCTCAATTTTCCGCGTTTGATAAGGGTGATGAAATTGCGGTAACTCGACGAGTGTATCGAGATGGAACTTCGGAATATCTCATCAATAAATGCATGTGCCGTCTTAAAGATATCCATGAACTTTTTATGGATACTGGAGTGGGCAAAAGAGCCTACTCCATTATTGAACAGGGCCAAATTGATCGCATGATCAACGTGAAGTCCGAAGACCGGCGCCATTTATTCGAAGAGGTTGCTGGAATCACGAAGTATAAAGCTAAGCGCAAAGAGGCCGAGAGAAAATTGGAGGCTACTGGAGCTAACATGCTTCGGTTGCAGGATATTATTCTTGAATTAGAAAAACAGATTCGAAGTTTAAAGGTTCAAGCGACCCGCGCCAGAAAATATAAAGAATTTAAAACTGAATTAGAGACGGTTGATCTTTATCTTTTAGGGAGAAATCTTTTCACTCATAAGCAGGCTATCGACTCAATAACCGAGAAAAAAGAGACCTTGATTAATCAGCGTTCTGAATCGGATGCTGTTTTTGCTGACGTAGATACCGAATTAACGACATCAGAAATCCTAAGAATCGATCAGGAAAAGGCCTATCAAAATTTAAGTGAACAGGAACGAAATCTTTCTCTTGCCGCTCAGAAAATTGAGAGCAAAATTCATCTTCTTGAAGAGAGAAAAAGCTTTTTATTGCAAACCTTTGAAGAGAATAGCAGTGAGCAGACCCGGCTTCGCGAGGAAATTGCCACCTTAACCAATCAAGAGCAGGAGGAAACGAATCAGCGAGATTCTATTTCCGAACAAATGACACAGATTGGGGAGCTCATTCATAGTCGCGAACAGGAGATGAGACTTTCTCAAGAGGAAAAACAACGGGCACGGCATAAGCAAGATGTCGAACAGCACAGAAAAAATCAAAGTACCCATCGATTAGTCACCCTGGAAAATCAGGTCCAAAATTTTGAAGCCAAGGAAAATGACTTTGCCGAGCGTAAAGCTGAATTTGAGCAGAAGTTAGGTGAAGTGATTTCGGGACTGGAATCTCATGGCCAATTACTTCAACAGGTAGAGATTAAAATTTCTGACTGTTCCGAAAGGGCGACACAGGCCGCAGGAGAGGTTTCTACACTTTCTATCGATTGTGAAACCACCTCAGGGCGTCTTTCCGAACTGGAGGAATTATTATATGCTGCTAGAGAAAGTTATCACGCTCAAAAATCACGATTAGATTCCCTGAAGGAACTTCAACAAAATCTAGAGGGCTATTCGCCTACCGCTCGAGAAATATTACTACGTTTAGAGGGTACGGGAATTCAAGCTATTCCGTTAGCAGAGGTATTGAAGCCATCAAAAGATATTGAAGACCATCTTGAAACATTACTTGGCGCCGACATGAATACCTTATTAGTTTCGACTTCTGAAGAGGCGAAACATTTAGCAACTCTTATTACAGAAAAAGAGTTGGAGAGAGTTAGAATTTTAGCCCTTAATGATCTTGAAACTCATTTCACAGCTAAATCTATTCCTGCAGAAGGGGTTGCGCTTTTAACTAAAATTGAGGTTCGGCCTGGGTATGAAGCTGTAGCTAAATGGAGTTTAGGCGATTGTATTATTGTTTCTGAGACAGAAAAACTATTTTCATTAAGAACACAGCATAAAAATATCACTCTTCTTAACGAGCAAAATAAAACGATCAGTCATGATGATGGTTCTATTTCCAGTGGTCACATGCCTACTCGAACTGGGGTATTTGCTCGTCGTAGGGAAATTGATGAGTTGGTGAGTATTGCTGTGGGTTTAGATCAACAGGTAGGGCAATTAGAACAGGAGCGAGAGGGATTATTGCGGCACTTGCAAGAGCAAGAAAAAATGCACTCTGAGTTAAAAGATAAACTATCTTCAATTCACATTGAAAGTGTGGAACACCGAAAAGAAAAAGAAAAGGTTCAAATCGAACTGAGTCGATCAGAAAGAGAACAGGGATTTTTATCTCAGGAAATTAGCCGCAGTGAAGCACAAACTCAGGATGTAGTAAGATTAAAGGCTGAAGCTCAAACTGAAATTGAAATATTAAATGAAGAGGTCCAACGAACGGTTATTGAATTAGAGGCTGTAGAGGCCCAATTACAAAAGGCCAATTTGTCTATCGAGTCTGGAATTCAGGAGATTAATGATAAGAAGGTAGAACACTCCCGCTTATCTGAGAGGGTTAACGGTTTAGAGTTTCAGTTGCAGACCATTCAGTCTGATATTGAAAATGATTCTCGACGACTCATTCAACTAGAGGATAGTTATCGCTCCTCCGAGATTGAACTCGCGAATATGGACCAAAATGTTCTTGAGGTTAAAGAGCAGTTAATAATTACTGAAACCTCAAAAAATGAGGTGTGGGTCAATTTGGCAGACACTAAGGCTGCTTTCAATGAGACATGTACTAAACTTCAGGATCTTAGAGATAAAAAATCGGAGCTTCAGAAGTTTAGAGAGGTTGTACTTAAAGAGATTCAAGAGTTGGAATTAAAAGTAGGACAGGAGCAATCTGCTTTTGAACATTTGTGTGGCATTTCAATTGAACGTTATCAAAGAGAGCCCTTACCTTTTGATGACTCTGTACAGATTGAGATTGAAAAGCTTCCATTATTTCAAGAACAACTTAATCTTAATTGGGGGCTTCTTTTAGTTAATGAAAAGAAGGCTCTACTTGAAGAGTACCTGAAGAATATTCGTGAGAAGATATCTAGATATGGAGAGGTGAATCTCACTGCTATTCAAGAATTTGATGAGATTCAAAAAAGATATGATTTCTTAATGGCACAAAAGACAGATTTAGAAAGTTCTATTTCAATTCTTCAAGAAGCGATTCAAAAGATTGATGAGACTACGCATAGTCGTTTTGCCGAGACTTTTGACGCCGTTAATGTGAAGTTCAAAGAAATTTTCCCCATTTTATTTAATGGAGGAAAGGCTGAGCTGTCGCTTGTTCAAACAGAGATTCCAGGACAGGATGCAGGCGTGGATATTCTCGTCCAACCACCAGGAAAAAGTCTAAAGAGCATTACTCTCCTATCGGGAGGAGAAAAAGCTTTGACTGCAGTGAGCTTGATTCTTGCCATTTTCGCTAGAAAACCAAGTCCATTTTGTTTGTTAGATGAAGTAGACGCTCCACTTGATGATGCTAATGTCGCTAGATTTAATACGGTGATTAAGAAAATGTCGGAGAAGACTCAGTTCATTATGATCACGCATAATAAGAAGACCATGGAAGTTGCAGAGGCTCTTTATGGTGTCACAATGGAGAGAGCTGGTATTTCTAAAATGACTAGTGTTCGCTTGAACTAAGGTCCAATATTAAAGTAGCCATTCTTCCTGTATTTATTTTTTATCGAGCTAAAAAAACTTTTGCACATCTCTAATTCGTTGATCAAATCGATTTAATCCGAAAACCTTGATGGTTTCATCTCTGAGCCATTTGCTATTACAGCGGGGATCTTTTCCAGCTAAAGCTTCTAACACCGCATGAGCAACCTGGTCAGAATTTTTACGATTCACTCGCCAACCTAATTTATTTCCCTGCAGGGGTTCTGAGGAGCCATCAGCATCTCCGGCAACTACTGGAACGCCACAGAGTAGTGCCTCTAAATAAACGATTCCAAATCCCTCATCAGAGGGCATGACATAACAATCGGCTAGGTGGTAATAGTCCCGTACTACCTCGTCCGTTAATTCGCCTAGAAAAATAACCTTTTCTCCTAAATCTAGCGATAGCACCAAATCTTTAAGTCTTTTTAGATCTCCACCCTGACCAATGACAAAATAGATAACGTCTATGGTTTGTAAAATAGCAGGTAACGCTCTAATCGTAGTATCAATGCCCTTATGTCGCTCTCTTTCATCCAGCCTAGCTACCGTTAGAAGAATCTTTTCCTTTTTGATGGGACAATCTAGCTGAAGCGTCTTTTTTGTTTGATCCTCAAGATTGAAGAACATCTCATCTGCTGTAG
>JABMMY010000187.1 GCA_013205415.1 Deltaproteobacteria bacterium | reverse complement strand
GTCCTTAACACCTCATCCTGTAAAAAATGTTGCGGCACTCCCATTAAGCCTTTAGTTGCCAAGCGAATGTCTCTGATGTTTTCAATATCTAGAAGACCCGAAACAAAGGCCTCTAAAGTTTGCGATGGTAAATTAGCAATATCACCACCCGATACCACTACATCTCTAACCGAAGGTGTTTTTCTTAGGTAATCTAAAATTAGCTCGTGACGTTCTTTTTGTGGAGTTTCAAATTTTCTTTTAGGAACCTGTGGGACACTCTGTCCGACAAGATCCATTCGAGTGCAATGGCCACAATATTGGGGACAGGTGGATAAAAGTTCAGCTAATACTTTAGTCGGATACCGATGAGTCAATCCCTCTGTCACCCACATTTCATGTTCATGAAGACTATCTCTGCCGGCCTTCGGATGACTTGGCCAATTTTTATTTCGATCTGAAAAAAATGGAATCATGTAAAGACGAACTGGATCATTTTTAAAATCCTCCACTCTCATCGTATTAATCATTTGAGGAGGAACTAACATCGACATCGTAGAACGTTCAGCTTGGTCCTTTAAGATATCTAAAGCCATAGCATCGGTTAAAAAGGCACCTAAGACCTGTTTTAGTTGTGCCACCGTTTTGATAAAATTTCGTTTTTGCCAAAGAGCACTATTCCAATCGGATTCAGAGACCTCCTTATATCCTGGAATTCTTTTCCAATCTGGCTCTAAAAAATTGGAGGAATAGGTATAAGAATAGGGTTGCTTAGTGGCCGTTGCCGCTTTGGTACCTTTATTTTGATCAGGCATAAAACTCCACAGGATTAATTTTAAAAATTAGACTCTAGCGTGTCTTAAGATATTTGACAAATAGGTCGAAGATTTAAGGGTTTATTTTTTTTTCTTATCATTCAAATCAAGTTCAATTAACTGAGGAGGATTCTTTTTTTCTTTGAGAACCTGCTCGATCTTTTGATTTCTGGAAAGGACCGCTTCAGTATCTTTTTCCGGTTCAATTCCGGCAACCACTCCCTCCAATTTCAATTGAAAATCCCGAATATTAGTACAGTGTTTAAAGGCCTCTTCGGTAGTAATCCTCTTAGCGCCAAGTAATTTTAGTAGTCCTTGATCAAAGGTCTGCATTCCTAAATTAGCGCTCTCTGTAATCGCTTTTGGTAAATCGACCGTTCTTTTCGGATCAAGAATCATCTCCTTTACTCTGTTATTAGCGATTAAAATTTCCACAGCAGGAATGCGTCCAGTCCCATCAGCTAAAGGCACTAGCCTTTGAGATACGACCCCCAAAAGAATAGAGGCTAGTTGAACTCTAACCTGCTCCCTATTTCCCATGGAAACGCAGCCTAAAATACGATTAATCGAATCGGAAGCATCATTGGCATGCAGTGTACTCAAAACTAGGTGGCCGGTTTCAGCAGCAGATAGAGCCATGAGAATAGTTTCCTCATCTCTCATTTCCCCGACCAAAATCACATCGGGATCCTGTCTTAGTGCATACTTTAGGGCCTGTGGAAAATTTTTGGTATCGATGCCCACCTCTCGCTGAGTGATAATACTTTTTCTGTCCTTGAAAATATACTCAATGGGATCTTCTAATGTAATAATATGGGAAGAGGTATTTCTCGCAATATGATCTATCATGGCAGCTAGGGTGGTCGATTTTCCACTACCCGTAGCTCCACCGATTAAAACTAATCCACGTTCTGCAAAAACTAGATCCTCAACGACTAAGGGAATGCCTAATTCACTAAGAGTTCTAATTTGCTCTGGAATCAAACGACAAGATAGGCGAGGAAAGGAGCGTTGTTGACAAATATTAATCCTAAATCTTCCTAGCCCCAAAATTTCGTGGGCAAGATCAACCTCCTCTCCACCTTCATATTTAATTTTTTGCCGTTCATTCATCAACTGCTGACAGATTTGAGTGAGCTGAAAATGCGAAAGGCGGGGGATAATCTCCCCCGCCTCATCACTTAAATAAAATAGACCCCCATTAACTCTAATTATAGGAGGCAATCCATTTTTCAAATGGATATCAGAAGCTTTTTTCTCACTCGCCCTTTTTAGGATTTGTTCGAATTGAACTAGTGGGCCGTCCAATTTTTCCTGCTTCTTTGGAATCATCTTCAGAGTCATCCTCGTCATTACTGGAGGCTTCCGGAGTGCCAACTAAAGTGGCTCCCCCGTCTTTATGAACCTTTGCCTCCACCTTTTTACTGATCTTATCGGCATACTCAGGATGTTCTTTGAGAAATAATCTTGTATTATCTCTGCCTTGACCTAGTTTTTCCCCTTCAAAGGCAAACCAAGAGCCACTTTTATCAATGACGCCATATTGCAACGCAACATCGATAATATCCCCTTCTTTAGAGATGCCTTCACCAAACAACATATCGAATTCGACCTGTTTAAAAGGAGGAGCCATTTTGTTTTTTACAACTTTAACTCGAGTGCGACTTCCAATAACCTCGTCACCATTCTTAATAGCTGTCACCCGACGAATATCTAATCTCGCAGAGGCATAGAATTTTAAAGCATTTCCACCTGTCGTAGTTTCTGGATTTCCAAACATTACGCCAATTTTCATTCTCAATTGGTTAATAAAAATAACGCATGTTTTAGACTTACTAATACAACCTGTGATCTTACGAAGCGCTTGTGACATCAAGCGAGCTTGAAGTCCCATATGAGAATCTCCCATGTCCCCTTCTAATTCCGCTCTAGGAACTAAGGCGGCCACAGAGTCGATTACCACAACATCAATTCCACCACTTCGCACTAAGATCTCCGCAATCTCTAATGCCTGCTCTCCAGTATCAGGTTGAGAGATTAAAAGCTCTTCGATGTTGACTCCCAATTTTTTTGCATAAGCGACATCTAAGGCATGCTCAGCATCAATGAAGGCAGCGACTCCGCCATCTTTTTGAGCCTGTGCAATAGTTAAAAGAGCAATGGTAGTTTTACCAGAGGATTCAGGTCCGTAAATTTCTGTGATTCTTCCACGAGGAAGACCCCCAATTCCCAAAGCTAAATCAAGTCCTAAAGAACCTGTGGAGATCACGCCAATCTCCATATTAAGCTTTTTCCCATCACCTAACTTCATGATGGAACCTTTTCCAAATTGTTTTTCTATCGACAATAAAGCCATGCTAACGGCCTTTTGTCGATTCTCTACACCCTCTTGTCCCTGTTTATTCATTTCCATTGATCTCTCCTCTTTTTTAAAGTTTGGCTCTCAAAATTAAATGCATTACTAAATTCCCATACACTCCAGCCACTACATCATCCAACATCACACCCCAACCATTTTTTAATTTTCTATCTACCCAATTAGCTGGAACGGGCTTCACCACATCAAAAAACCGAAATAACAGAAATCCAATAACCAATTCATAACCTGCTATAGGAATACCTACCATAGTGATCATCAATCCGACAATTTCATCGATCACAATATATTGGCAATCGGCCCTCTTGAAGTAATGACACGTCACACCACTAACCCAAACACCTAACGCACCAAGTAATACTATCCAAATAATCTGATTTGCAATCGACTCGCCCCAAAATTGCCAAATAAGACCTGCCCCTACCAAGGACCCCCAGGTTCCAGGAGCCAACGGAATAAAACCACTTCCAAAACCGGTAGCAAAAAAAATAGCTACTACATTTTTAATCCGAATTTTCCAGGGCATCGCATTGGTCATTTTTTACTCTTTGAGAATTACTAATCTAAAAACAGGATGATTAGTTCCTTATTTGACAAACAAACAATGGAACAACCAAAAAGAAAAGACAACTAGATTTAGGGAGCATCTCAAAAGGAAGGTAAAATTGGCAAGGCGGGAAATTGCTCAATCTTAGTCTAGGGGAATATGACCGAGGAGTCAGGACGTCGTCCGATATTCTGGCAATGAACGACAGACTTCTTAATCTAAAGAAACTCTATCTTGAACGTAAATCGTCTACCCACCCCCATTTTAAGGGGCTACTATACTTGCTAGGGTCAGCAGTTTAAATTCGTTGGGGGTGGGTGGTGATTTACCCTCTTTCCATCTTCAGGAGAAACAGGTCCTTTCACCGAGAACTGCTGTAAAGCCTGTGAATTAATTGACAGTTTTTATTTGCAAATGATACTATTTTCGAACGTCCTCAATAAACTTCAATGGCAATCTCAATGATAAAACTTCAAACACTGAATTTGAAAAAACTAATTCGTGTTTCAGAGGTAGATGTCATTCTTTTCTCCCTTGCTTTTACTTTTGTTTTTTTTACAACGAGATATCAATTAAATGCGACTCGAGAGTTTTATTTTTGGGATAATGCAGGCTACCATAATATTGTTCTTCAGATGATGGATCGTCTTCACTCGGCCCCTAAATTAGATTTCTTTAGGGACCTTTATCATTCTTTTTCTGATGAAATCAGTAATCTTTTTGCGGTTCCATTATTGCCTTTTATGGAACTTTTCGGAGAATCTCGATTTATTTTTATTTTATCTATGGCGTTTTGTTATCTTTTACCAACTGTCTTTTTAACCGCTTGGTTTTGTAGCCGATTAGTTGATTCTCATCGCAGACTAACTTTTTGGGTAACTACTTTTTTACTTTTATTAAGTCCCTTTTGTTGGATGTCCATTTTAGATGGAAGGCCTGATATCGGTGGGGTAGGAATTGTTCTTCTGGCTATAATTTTACAATGTTTTTCGCCCGCAGAAAAAAAGGGGGGCTGGAAACCTATACTTAGTGGTGTTTTATTAGGTTTGGCAATTTTATTTCGCAGGCAGTTTATTGTTTCTGTTGTATCTTTTTTCTTTGCCTTTGGTGCTACTGAAATCATTTTATTTTCTATTCTTTCTTTACAAAAAAATAGTTCAAAAGAAATACAGCTACGACAGTTTTACAATAAAATGGCAAAGCTAATTCTTATTGGTATTGCAATGGCAGCTGTATTAGGAACCATTGGGTTCCCATTTACACAACGTTATTTGATGAATGATATCCGTGAACAATATAGTTCTTATTTGGCTGTTTCGGATAGGGGATGGAGAGTGGGAACTCAATTTCTTTTTTCTTTTTTTAGTATTCCCGTTTTAGTTTTAACGTTCATTGGATATGGTGCGTCGTTCAAGTTTCGAATTAAAAGTGAAATTTGGAATCGTATGAATTTGGCTTCATTTTTATTTCTTGTTTCATGGTTTTTAATTTGGAATTTGGGAGTAGCCCCTGCTCGACATAACTATGCTATTTCAGTTTTTTGGTGCATTCCCATTGGGTTGTTAGCTCTAATATTTACATTTAATCAATTATTCCAGAAAAAAACCTATTATTTTTCATTTTTTTTTATAGGGACCTTATTTTTAGTTAATGGATTTGTCTTGTTTAGTCATCGTCCCATTCCAAAGTATCTACTTCCTGAACCTATCATTCCAATAGTGAGAACCGATTACAATGAAATGCTTAATCTTGTAAAAGATCTAAAAGTAAAAACTACCCCCAACAGTCCTATTTTAGTCGCCGGTTCCTCCTGGATTTTAAATGAAGGGGTTTTAGCAAATGCCGAAACTCAATTAGTGGGAAGAAAAAATCGTCAACTTAATATTTTGGGGATTCTACATGCCGATTCCTATAAGCATATTCCTATTAAAGAGCTTTTAAAAGCTGAATGGGTCGTAGTTCCCTCCCCATTTCAGTGGCATATGAGGCCGGATGTTCAACAGTGTGTTCAGGTTCTTCACGATGCCTTTATAGATAGTTGGGAAATTAGTAAGGATTTTGAATTAACTCCTAAGAGATATCAATTAAATGACGGGGTCATAGTAAAGATTTTTCATCGAATTAAATCCACATCCTCTGAAGTGGAACAGTTAACTTTAGTAAGAATGAAAAATCGAATTCTCAAAAAAATCATTCACAGTAACACTTAAGAATTATATAAATTATGCTTGAACTCTACTCAAAATTACTGAAACAAAAACTAACTCTTTCTTGTTTGTTTTCAGCTTTTATTGTTTCTACATTGTGCTTTTTCTTCTTTCCACGATGGGAAACTAATGACGATGTTTTTATGTCGATGATTGCACATGGATTTGGGGCTATGGAAAAGGGATCTCCCAACCTGTTTTTTTCTAACGTTTTATGGGGATATATCGTAAGAGCTATTCCATCTATAGGTGGAGTATTGGGGTATTCCATAGCGACTCTTTTAGCCGTTTTTTTAGGAGTTTGGAGCATTGTTTATTTTTTATTGTATTTGAATGTGGGGTATCTTTGTGCTTTTTTAATCGGATCTCTCATTTCGATTCGCCCTATTCTTTTTCCTCAGTTTACAATTACTGCAGGATTATTAAGCGTTGCCTCTTTAATAGGTTTTTACGTTTGTTTTAAAAACGAAAGTAAGGTGCTGTTAATAGTATCTTTTATTCTTTTGTTTTTAGCCTATCTAATCCGTAAAGAAGAATTAATTTTGATATTTGGAGTTGGAATTCCGCTAATTTTCGTAAGTTTTATTCGGTGCCGAAAATTTCAAAAACCATTTTTATTACTATTATTGATAGCTATTCCATCAATTGAAATGATTGATCGTTTTTCTTATCAGGATCAAAATTGGACTTACATAAAAGATTTTTTAAAAGGGATAGGGCCGATTGTTGATTCTGGTAAAGGGGCAGTTCTCAAGAAAGAATCTCAGCTTTTGAAAGAGTTTCAATTTTCAGTAAATGACATTAGTTTAGTTGAGAATTGGTTTTTTGGCGATCCAGAAATTGTTGCGCCAAGAAAATTAATAAATATGCTCTCTGCGATTCGCCAAGACAATTCATTAAGTATTAAATGGGGATTAGATGCCTTACGAGGCCTTAAAAAAATGAATCCTCTTTTTGGGTTGTCGGTAATTCTATTTTTTGTTTTTTTGAATATTCGCTTATCTATCATGTGGGCTATGCTTGTT
>JABMMY010000186.1 GCA_013205415.1 Deltaproteobacteria bacterium | reverse complement strand
GAGTTTCTGTCTCTCCTTCGGCACCGCGAAGCACATCTCTAGCACGCAGGCGACCCGCTTCAATTTTTTCTCCGATAGCTAAAAATTCTTTTACACCCATTGAGGAATTTAAAATTTCATCGAGAACTTCAGCTTCACCCTCTTCAATCCGTTTTGCGATCTCAATTTCTCCATCGCGAGTTAGAAGAGCTACCGAACCCATTCTTTTTAAATAAAGACGGACAGGATCCAGACCTCTTCCCAGAGAGTCCTCCTCTTTTCCAACGACAGGAGTTTCCTCTTCTGAAGAGGCCCCTGCTGCGGAGGCTTTTTTTGCACCACTTTGTGCTTTAAGTTGTTTTTCATTTTCAACAACTTCAATATCGTTGTCTTCTATGAGAGCCATCACCTCATCGAGTTCATTACTTTCAGTAACATCCTCGGGAAGAGCATCATTGATCTCTTCGTAAGTTAAAAATCCTTTTTCTTTTCCTGCAGCGATTAACTTTTGTAATTGTTTTTTCTTCTCGAGTTTAGAAGCCATTAACTAATCCCCTACTTTGACAGAGTGATTTAGAATACTTTGATTCTGACGAAATAATTAACCACAATTAGTAGCACGCCGCATAGCGCATTACAATCACGAAGTTCTTAATTCTTTTAGCTTTTCTAGAAGTCGGAGAACTTCGGTTTCGTCCCCCATTCTTTCGGCTAACTTGATCTGCACCGACAAAGATTTTATTTCTACTTCAGCGACAGATCGGCGCACTCGGTCAAGGATGGCATTAAATAGTTTTCCTCCATCCCCCTGTTTGATCTCTTTAAAAAGCTCTTCGGTGGCTAGCGATAATAGTTGGCTATCCGGATTGGAATTTAGCAGTGATTCTAGGGTCTTTTCGAAATCTTCGATCGTTTTAGAGGGGGAGAGTGCAAGTAACCATTGTTTAATCTCCGAATGCTTAACTCCGTTTTCCCAATGGGACAAAGGGGTTTCTAAAAATCTTTCGGGCCAGCGAACACAGGCCTTAAAAAATTCAGCATCTAAAGTAATGGGTTTGGCCTGATTTTTGATAATGGGTCTGGTCCCACTTTTTGCCGGTGTTGGGACGGGTGGCGACGATATCGGAGTTCTAGTTTTCATCGCGTTTTGAGCGAGTTCTTTAAGGGCCTCTCTAGAAACTTTAAAAACCAAACAGATGTCATCCCAAAGAGCGGCTCGATCGGGAAGGTTCCGACTGGCTATTAAAATGGGAACTAAACTATTTAATTGTTTGGCTCGCTCCTCCTCAGAAAGCCCTCCTTTTGTAGCAATCTCTTTTAAATATTTAGTCACCTGTCTCGGAGCGGTTCGACAGAGATCATAAAAAACTTCGGCCCCCTCTTTTTGCACAAACTCATCGGGGTCTAAACTTAACGGGAGGGAGAGATCTCTAGCAAAAATTTTATTCTCCATAAAAATATGAACAGAGCGATGCCAGGCCTCGGTGCCGGCAGAATCGGGATCAAAAACGGTGACCACTTTTTGTGTGAGCCCTTTAAGTTCCGCACAGTGCTCTTCTGTGAGAGCGGTCCCCATAGTAGCAATGGCATTGTTCACCCCTTTTTCAGCAAGCCCCACCACATCCATGTATCCCTCAACGATGACAGCCTCTCCTCGAAGCCGAATATTTCTTTGGTTTTCATGAAGACCAAATAAAATTTTTCTTTTTGAAAAGAGAATAGACTCGGGTGAGTTTAAATATTTGGGTTGTTCTTTCTCCTCTGTTAAAAGTCTGGCACCAAAACCCACAACTTTTCCTTCGCGATTTGTAATCGGAAACATAAGTCGCTCTCTAAAACGATCATAGCCTTCATCGGTCTTTCCCTCTTTAGGAATGACTAGTCCTGCGGCGACAAGCTCTGAAAAAATGAAGCCCTTTTTGAACATGGCTGTCATCAATGTATTCCAACCTTTAGGAGACACACCCATGCGAAACTTTTGAATTGTTTTTAATGAGAGGCCTCTGTGTTTACAATAGTCAAGGACGGCAGCGTTTTCGGTAACCTCTAAAAGTAGATAATTAAAATATTTAGCGGCCCATTCTAAGGCGGCATAACTACGATCCTCCAGCGCGCTTATTTGCGGTTCTTTTGCAGAGTGGGACGCAAAACTTTGCTCCTCTTCAATCACCACGCCCACTCGAGCCGCCAATTTTTTTACCGCCTCTGGAAAATTAATTCCCTCGACACCGGTTAAAAAGGTAAAACAGTTGCCACCTTTGTGACATCCAAAACAATGAAAAATTTGCTTTAAGGGTTGGACGTGAAAAGAGGGAGTTTTCTCTCCGTGAAACGGACAAAGCCCTTTATAGCTTGTGCCACTTTTTTTAAGCTCAACATACTCTCCGATGAGCTCTACGATATCGATCCGAGTTCGGACCTCTTCAATGGTTCTTTCTGAAAACACAAATTCTTATACCTTTCGGACTCTATTTTAGCTCGATAAAATCGCAATGCCTTTAAGTCATGAAAGAGGTCTAATGTAAAACCGTAAATTTTCTTGCATGCCCTTGCTGATACCTATTCTTGGAGAGATTCCTATTTGATGTTTCGGTATCCGGACTCCTAGGTCTACTATCTTAAAGGTGCTTTGGTCAAAACGCAGACCATCAAAACTTCGATTAATACCCAAAGCCTGGGTTAGTTTGCCGGGGCCGCTGAGTAATTTTTTTGTTTCCTTAGCAGGTAACGGGCTGGAAAGATGCCGATTTTTTGCCATCGACTTTAATCCCAAGATAGGAATAGCTCCACGAATTAAAACGGCACTCCCCTTTCCCTCGACTCCTGTAACGACATTCATACAAAAATTAAGCCCATAACAAAGATAGACATAACAGGTACCCCCGCTCTTAAACATGGAAAGATTTCTGGGGGTCGGCCCCTTGAAAGCATGACTTGCAGGATCTTCAGCTCCCAAATAGGCCTCAACTTCAATAATTTGAAGGAGAAAAGAGCGGCCCTGCTTGGATAAAAAAAGACCCTTGCCCAATAGAAGCTTTGCTACCGTAGCCGTTTTTTCTAAATAAAAGGAGCTTGGAAGTGGAGGTAAGGCCTTAACTTTAGCGAGAGTCCAAGAGGAGAATGGCCTTCTGGAATTAGGGCTGGAGTTTCCTGCGGACACATTCATTAATCATTTTACCGTCTGCGCGGCCCCCGGCTTTGGCTAGTACGGCCTTCATTACTTTACCCATATCCTGAGCTTGGGTGGCTCCAGTTTCTTTAATAGCATCGACCACAATAACCATGACCTCAGATTCGGTAAGTTGAGTGGGCAAATAGACCTTTAAAAATTCGATCTCACTTTTTTCTTTGTCTGCAAGATCCTGTCGATTGCCCTTCAAAAAGGCCTCGATCGAATCATTTCTTTGCTTAATTTGAGAGGAGATTGCTTTTAAAATCTCCCCTTCATCAAGGGGAGATTTTTTATCGATTTCACGTTTTTGAACTTCGGCAATGAGCATTCTCAGACAACCCGTTTTTAAGGGTTCTCCGCTTTTCATTGCCGTTATTATGTCGGTTTTAATAGTGGTTTTTAAGTCCATAAGAAAAACTAAACGCGTTCAAAAACACGCTTTAAAGAGCGTTTTCTTGCTGCGATACTTTTCTTTTTTTGACGAACTGAGGGTTTTTCATAAAATTCACGACGGCGAATTTCAGATAAAATTCCTGCTTTTTCACATTGTTTTTTAAACCTTCGAAGAGCTCCTTCGTAAGGTTCAGTATCTCTAATTTTAAGTCCTGGCACGGTAATCACCTTCCTTAAGCGCCGAACAATACGAGCTTTCGGCGCGATTCGTCAAGCTACAATATTAGCATAGCATCACCGTAACTATAAAAGCGGTAATTATTTTTAATAGCCTCGGTATAAACATGGCGGCAAAACTCAATTCCCAAGAGAGCGCATACCAAAACATAGAGGGAGGATTCGGGTAGATGGAAATTAGTAATAAGCCCATCGATCATCTGAAATTGATAGCCCGGAGTGATGTAAATACGGGTTGAGCTCTGAGGGCCCATGATTGGATAGCTCTCTAGTGTTCTTAAAGAGGTGGTTCCCACGGCAAAAATACGGCCCCGATTGTCTTTGGTTCGACGCAATAAGTCTATGGTTTGTTCCGAGACCTCGTAATCTTCTGAGTGCATTTTATGATCTAAGATATTTTCAGTTCGAATAGGGGAAAAGGTACCGTATCCCACATGGAGAGTGACCTCGGAGGTTTCAACCCCCTTTTTATTTAAAATAGACAACAGATTTTCTGTAAAATGAAGTCCTGCCGTAGGGGCGGCGACAGATCCCGCCTCCTTTGCATACACCGTTTGGTAGGTGGTTTTATCTTGGGGCTCGGCCTTTCTTTTTAAATAGGGTGGTAAAGGGGAGTTTCCGGTTTTAAATAACCAGGTCATAAAATCTGTCTCTGGTGGAACGGTAAAAAGGATCTCAAATATTTGTCTAGGAGTTGATTGGATATATCCCTGAACGCCATCTTCAAAAAAAACGGTCATTCCCCCTTTTGCTTTTTTGCCTGGACGCACAAGGCACTCCCAGGAAAGTTTTTCGACCCCTAAACTTTTTAATAAAAAAACTTCGAAGTTTTTTCCATTAGCATTTTTGCCAAAGAGTCTTGCGGGGATTACCTTGGTATTATTTAAAACTAATAGGTCTTTGGGCTTTAAATATTCGGGAAGATCAAAAAAATGGCGATGTTCAATAGTTTTTGTTTTTCTATCGACGACCAAAAGCCTGGAGTGGTCCCTTGGGCTTATGGGGAATTTAGCAATGAGTTCGTCGGGGAGGTTAAATCGAAAGTCTTCCAGCTGCATGGGCCGAAACATAGCTGGAGTAGGAAAAAAAAACCAGATTAAAAAAATCAAGGAAGCAAAGGCGGTGTGGGTGCATAAAGATGGAATGAGGGATAGTAGTGGGCTAGAATTTCTCGATAGGTTTTACCCTGTTTAGCTAAAAACTGAGCCCCCCATTGGCACATTCCTACTCCGTGACCCGAACCGGTTCCTTGAAAAATAATTTCTTCTTCAGCATTTTCAGCATTTTTAGCATTTTCAGTATTAGTTTTGAGTTCAAAGCGTGCACTTTTAACGTTGGCATAACCTAAAAGATGCCGGAGATCATCGCTGCTAATTAAATGTTTTTGATTTCCTGTTTCAATCGCAATCGCTTTGACTCGACCTGTGGCGGTTTTTTCAGCAAGTAAAATTTTAAAAGATTTTTTTTCTGTTCCCGAAAGGTTTAGGATCCCAAAAAAATCTTTGGTTTTTATGTGGGCCTTCCAGAGGTAAGGAAACTTCTGACAATAGGGACAGGGGACACTAGCGGTGAGATGTTTTTCAGAGTCATTCCAAACTTTTTTAGCCGACTCGGTGGTGCCTCCACAACGAGAATGGTAATAACTTTTGATGGGACTATTATTATGGGTAATTACCTGATCTCTCGTCGATTCTACAGCTATTTTTGCTCGCTCAGATTCTCCGTTGGCACCTAAATAAACCTGATCTGCAGTCCCTTTTTCTAGATCGTAGAGGGAATGTTTAGGGTGTTTTAGCATGTACATGGCGTAGGTTCTAGATGCGACGACCTGGGCTTTAAGTGCCTCCATTTCCCATGAGGGACTCATTTCGCCCGCAAGCATTCCATAAAGATAATTTTCAAGCGGAATCACATTGGTAATCAGAAGGCCCCCGGCAGTTAGCGTTATTTTTAGGGCCCCGCGGTAAAGCTGGGATCGATACCGAATGGGATCTGTAGCCTGGGCCCCTCCCCTTAGATAAACTACCGATCCTTTAAAGGGAATTTGATTAACGAGAATCGTTTTTTTATTCAGCGATAAGCTAACGCGAACCTTCCCGGGGAGTAGGGTCCACTCATCTCCTGCCTGTTCTTTGGCATAGGTGGAATTTAAGAGGGAGGTAATAGGTATTTCTTGCTGGCCCTTGTCTAGAAGTACTCTAATGGGTGTGGTAAAATAGTCTCTGACAACATCATTTCTTCCTGCAGTCGTAGGTAATCCCCAAATTAAAGAACAGTAAAAAAAGACAAAGCTAAATAGGGATAGATACATTTCAACGGCGTCCTAGAGTTGGAAGTTAATCCTGAAAAACTTTGAGAAGGTTTGATAAGTATAACATGAAACAATTGAAAACCCTTGTTGCTCTGCACATTCTGTTTAGCATTAGTTTTTTTTCTGTGACAGCAATAGCTGTGAAAAAAGCGGTGCCAAAAGCAGGTGTTAACGACGATTTTTTTATCGAAACAAAGAACGGTCCTACCTTCTTGTTATTAAATGACAAGCTCCAACAGAGACGAACGAACAGTGTAAATTTAACCGATCCCTTCGACGCGCCACCCGAAGTTCCTATTTCAAAAGAGGCCCTATTTTCTAATGTTAAAGCAGAGAGACAAATTCGCGTGGTAGTAGATCCAGGTCATGGAGGAAAAGATTTTGGAGCCAAGGGCATCATGGCTCTATTGAAAAGGAGATGTGTTTAAAGGTTTCAAAATTTATTCGTAGAGAGGTAGAAAAATTTTCAAAAACTCAGGGCTATGCCATTGAGGTGAAACTGAGTCGAGATGGGGATGAATTTATTTCATTAAGAGATAGGGTGAAGATGGCAAATACCTGGGGAGCCGATCTGTTTGTGAGTGTTCACGCTAATTCCTCTCCGGCCCTGAAGGCTAAAGGGTTTGAGGTTTACTTTTTAAGTCCAGAGGCCACAGATGAGCAGGCGAGTCAATTGGCCAGGTTAGAAAATCAGGCCCCTCCCACACCGATAAGTGCGCAGGTGATCTCAATTTTATCGGACGCCACCACTCAGTATCATGTCGCAGAAAGCAGTCATCTTGCAGAGAGTATGTTTTCGGCCGTTTCCAGACACATTTCCTCCAATGGCAGAGGGGTCAGACAGGCACCATTCACAGTTTTACACGGAACTAATATGCCGGCCGTTTTAGTGGAGATTGGATATATTACGAACTTTGAAGAGGCCAAAAACTTGATGAAGGACACCTATCTAAAACGGATTGCGGGTGCTATAAGCGCAGGAATTATCGATTTTGCGGTTCAAAAAAGAAGGTGACTCTATGACTCGAAATGATGGAAGACAATGTAATCAATTGCGCCCGGTGAAAATCACGCCCCATTTTTTATCCCACGCTACAGGCTCCTGTTTCATTGAAATGGGAGGCACCAAAGTTATTTGCAGTGCCATGGTAGAGGAAAGTGTTCCCCATTTTTTAAGGGGTTCGGGAAAGGGATGGCTCACGGCGGAGTACTCGATGTTGCCCGCCAGCAGTAGCCAAAGAATTCAAAGAGAGCGACAAAAAACGGGGGGAAGAACCCATGAGATTCAGCGCTTAATAGGACGGTCTCTAAGAACCTGTATTAATTTGGAGCAACTTGGCGAGCGGTCTATTTTGGTAGACTGTGATGTCGTGGATGCAGACGGAGGCACTAGAACGGCATCTATTACCGGGGCCTATGTCGCGGTCATGTTAGCGATAAAAAAAATTCAATTAAAGTCTCCGAGTTTAGTTCCCTTAGTAAAAACGGGGGTTGCTGCAGTTTCTGTGGGGATCGTTAAAGGGGTTGCCTGTTTAGATTTAAATTATGAAGAGGATAAGGATGCTGAGGTGGATATGAATATTGTTCGCACCAGCTCTAATAAGTTTATCGAAGTGCAAGGCACTGCCGAGGGCATCCCATTTGATGATGAGGCTTTACAGGCCCTTCTTGCGCTTGGAAAAAAAGGGGTTGAAGACCTTCTTGAAATACAAAAAAGGATTTTAGAATCTTGATCTCTCTTCTGGTGGCCACCTCAAATCCTGGAAAACTAAAAGAGTTTAAAGGGCTTCTTAGCGCTAAGTTTTTGTGTGTTCCTCTCCCACTCCATACAACTGTCGTTGTAGAGGATGGAACTACCTACCGTGAAAATGCCTTAAAAAAAGCAAAGGGTTACTTTGAGATCTTTCAAAGCGCTGTGCTATCGGATGACTCGGGCCTAGAGGTAGACTCTCTTCAAGGCGCGCCTGGAGTCGATTCGGCAACTTATGGTGGCGAGAATTTGACCTGGCCCCAGCGCTGGGCCCTTTTAAATGAAAGGTTAGAGGCAATCGCTAAGGCCCCTTCTACCGCTAGGTTTCGTTGTGTGCTTTGCTATTACGACGGAGTGGGACCGGCCCATTTTTTTGAGGGGACTACCGAGGGGACTATCTCTTTACTCCCCAAAGGCACCGAGGGATTTGGGTATGATCCTATTTTTTACTCCTCCGAGCTTAAGAAAACTTTAGGCGAGGCCCTGCCATCGGAAAAGGCCAGGGTGAGCCATCGTGCGCGCGCAGTTTCCAAATTTTTAACATGGGCTAGCGATAACGTCTCTTGACCACTGGCCTGGGCAAAGGTAATTTTCAAATCTTCAACGGTGCCCGGGTAGCTCAGTCGGTAGAG
>JABMMY010000185.1 GCA_013205415.1 Deltaproteobacteria bacterium | reverse complement strand
TTAGTTTTTATTTTTTTAAAGGTGTTCTATTTTTATACATAACAGGGTGGGTATGTAGGCTGTCTTGCTATTGATATTTGTGGTGTGTGAATTGCAATTATTTGGAGTAATCGGTTTTGTTGAACTATTGGGCGATTCATCTTTTGTGAGGCTATCTATGAATTTCAAAAAACGGTTAATCTTTAGTTTTTCTATCTGTTCCATTTTTCTTTTGAGTCATTGTTCCCAAAGGGCAGATCTTATAAGTCCCCCTCCACCGCCTCCAATAGAAGATCGTTTTCCCTGTGCTCCAAGCCCGACCGTCCAAGCTTCAGTGATTGGCCCTCAGGTTATTGTGGGGACTCCCGTCCGAGTGAAATTTTTAGTGGCAGGACTTTGTAATGGAAATCAATTTAAGGTAGCCGGATCGCCTGCGATCTCTACGAATCTTGTCTTGGAGATTAACGATGTTTTTTATAATGAGGGTGCCATGACCCGCCCCTATTATTTAATTATGGTCGACGCTACAGGCGCTCAGGTAGGAAGCTCCTTTACCGCCTATTTATCGCTGATAGTATTTCCTATAGGAGGAAGTACGACTACCCTCCCTGTTGCCACCACGACTACGACTATTCCTGTGACTACCACCAGTACTACGCTTCCCCTACAGGCCCCCTCTTGTACTATCGAGCGCCTTGTTAGCCCACCCATTTCCTGCTTAGCAATTGGCTGCCCACAAAGTGCCTATCCCCCGACCAGCAATAATCAGCAATCTATCTGGGTACGATTCACTCCAAGTGGAGGAGGCGATCTAAATTCTATTTTCATGGGAAGAGCCATAGCGGGCAATCTTCCAAGAGTTTTTCAAATCTCAACCTATAGTTTTCCCTTCTTTGAAATGGATGGAGAATCTAGAAATCAAAACGGATCCTCCTCTTGTCATCTTAGTGTCCAAACCTCCTATTGTATTCAATCTGTCATACGTGCGGTGACTCCCACCTCGGTGACCACCGAACTCACTGTGATAGGGAGGTATGACCAAATTTATATTCAAGGAGTGGCACAGGGGTTACCATTCTACCAATGGCCTTGGGTCGTCTATACCGAAAATTTTAGTGGCTCTTCACAGGTGCGCCAACGTACCAGTTTAGGACTAGTCACATCCCTATCCGGCGATCAATGGAGCTGCCCAGTGAGCTACTCGGTACCCAATCAACCCGCTCCTCCCCCTCCACCTCCAGCAAATTTTTTGACCTTAGGACAGACCCTTAATGCGGGGCAGTCGTTGGTGCCCGTAGGTCCCAATATTTGTGGTTGTAGGGCGGTGATGCAAGGGGATGGTAATTTTGTAGTCTATCGGGGAAATAGCGCTTTATGGAACAGCAGAACATTCAACAATCCTGGTGCCAATTTCAGTCTGCAAACCGATGGGAATCTGGTGGTTCGTAGTGGGCAAATTGCTAAATGGGATTCTAATACTTATAATAAAGGCGCTTGGCAACTTCACATGCAGGCCGACTGTAATTTAGTGCTGTACTCCTTTAATTTTTCAACTGCAGTTTGGAATAGCAGGAGTCAACAGGCTGGGTGTTACTAAAGAAATAAAGAAAGAAATAAAAAAATCCCCTCGGTCGGTTTTTAGAAATTAATAATTCTCGGAACAAAGATAGCATCCTCTTTAGAGAGGGTTTTATTAACCGGATTTTCTAAAATGGTATCCACTAAGTAAAGGGGCCGCTGTTTGACCTCATCATAGATTCTAGCAATGTACTCACCAATAATACCCAAACATAAAAGTTGGATTCCACTCCCAAAGGCTAGCGCCGACATGGTTGACGCCCAACCGGGAATGGCTAGGTCGGTAAAAATCTTTACAATTACAAAAACAATGCCTGAGGTGAGGGCGATGATAGAACATACCAATCCAATCACACTGACCAATCTCACTGGCGTACTGGAGAAACTTAAAAAAGCGGTGATGGCTAAGTTAATCAGTCCGCGTAATCCCACTCGAGATTTGCCCTCATGGCGCTCTAAACGATGAATGGGAACGGCCTCTATTTTGGAGGAGGTAAACCCGACCAATCCGGGAAAATATCTATTTTTTTCCTTAAGCACTTTAATACGATCGATCACCGACGCATCTAACAAACAATGGGTTCCAAAATTAACCGGCGGTAGGGTGGGGGCTACTTTGTGAAGAAGATAGTAAAAGGTATTAAATAAAATTTTATTTTTCTCAGAGCGTGAACTTCTTTCGGCCACGACGGTCTTGGCCCCCTTTTTCCAGGCGGCAAACATCTCGGGAATGGCCTCGGGAGGATCCTGTAGATCTGCATCCATAAAAAGAGCCAAATCGCCCTGAAAATTTTCGACTCCACAGGCCAGTGCTGGGCCATGCCCAAAGTTATGAAGAAGGTGAACCACTCGAATATCTGAGCGACTCCGATGAAGAGAGGTTAAAAGTTCGGTCGAACCATCGGTAGATCCATCATTAATGAAAAGGTAACTCATGGAGACCTCAGATTTTAATTCTTTTTTTATGAGGTCTAGTCTCTCTAAAAGCACAGGAATGTTTTTTAATTCATTAAAAATAGGCAGAATAATTTCAATGTGAACCATGATATTTTCCGGTGATAAAGTTTAGAGATTAGATAAAGAGGAACTATTTCTATTTTAGCTTGATTTTGAAGGGTTCGGAAGGATTTCTGAATAAATATTCCCATCGTGAAGCCGCGTGACAATAGTTTGCCCAGGAGACACCTCTTTAATCGAGGCAATAATTCTATTTTCGGTGGTTTGCGTCAGGGAATACCCCCGAGACAGCACCTGAAGTGGTGATAGCGAGTGCAACATTTGAAACTGCCCCTCTAAACGTTTTCGTAAAAATTTAAGTCTGTTTTGAATCGATGAAATAAGCTTTAGTTCTAAAGTTCGAAACCTTTCCTTCATGTGGCGAATGCGTTCTCTAGGATCTAAAAGACGATTGCTTAGGTGGCCCAGGTGCATTCGCAATTGCAGGAGGTGTTTTTTGAAAAGAGAGCGAATCCGTTGCTGCTGCTGTTCGATCATTAAAACTAGATCCTCCTTCTTCGGAAGAACGACCTCAGCGGCTGCAGAGGGGGTCGGAGCTCGCAAATCGGCTACATAGTCGGCGATGGTCACATCGATCTCATGTCCTACCGCTGAAATAATAGGGATGGTACATTTGAAAATAGCTCGGGCTACGATCTCTTCATTGAAAGGCCATAGATCCTCTAAGGAGCCTCCCCCACGCCCCACGATTAAAACTTCAAGGGCACGGTCTGGGTGTATTTGATTCCACTCCTCAGCCGATTTTAAAGCCATTACAATTTCAGCGGCCGCCTTATCCCCCTGAACACTGGTGGGAATAATAAGGATCTCTCGCTCATTAAAACGTCGAGAGATCACCTTCAAAATATCTTTGACCGCAGCACCTGTAGATGAAGTGACAATACCGATTCTTTTTGGAAGCGTGGGAAGAGTTTTTTTGTGTCGAGCGTCAAATAGGCCCTCCTCATGAAGCCTTGCCTTTAATTGTTGAAACGCCAATTGCAAAGCACCCGCACCCAAGGGCTCTGCAGCGTCTGCGACTAGTTGATAATCTCCTCTGGCTTCATAGACGGTCATCGTCCCATGGAGTAAAATTTCCATTCCATCTTTGAGTTGAAATTTTAATTTGGAAAGAGAGCCACGAAACATCACAGCCCTTAACTGCGCATTGGCATCCTTTAAATTGAAATAGGCGTGGCCTGAAACCGGTTTTTTAAAATTACTAATTTCCCCTTTTACCCACACATCAAAAAAAGAATTTTCAATGTGACCTCTAAGTCTTCGCGTGAGGTTCGATACCGAGGGAACCTTAGCTCGCCAATCACCACCTTCTAAAGGAGCGGAGGTAAAGGCTAGGTTCTTAGATTCTAGTTCGCTGGGCGGAGCTGGAATTTCATCCTTGAAAGAGTCGGTCATAACAGCCTTGGAGTATTGAGGGCTTGGTTTGAAACGGCAAGATTAAAAGGGTTGAAGAATCACTAAAAGCACAATTCCCACCATAAGAAGAGCCGGAACCTCATTTATAATTCTTAAGGTTTTAGAGCTGTACCTGCATTCTCCCTTAGCCAATTTCTTATGAACGGCGCCTGCCATGTGTGTGATTCCAATCATTAGAAAAACCAAAAAAAGTTTTCCATGCATCCAGTGGTAGCGCAGAAGATTGGGATTATAAAGAATCATCGAAACACCCAGAATAAATGAGACCAGAAGTGCTGGCATGGTGATGATGCGATAAAGTTTTCTTTCCATAATGAGCAATGTATCTTTTACGACCTGGTCTTTCGCCTCAACATGATAAATAAAAAGTCTCCATAAATAAAGAATTCCTGCCATCCATGCAATGACTGCAATGATATGAAAAGATAGTAGCCATCTATATAGTGAATTCATAATTGTCCTTCGGTTGTCGAGACTCTAATTTTTTAATCAAAAATTCTACCTGATATCCCTGTGTAGGTTTAAAGGTAATGGTTTCAGAAACCTTGTCAAACGCGTGAATGACGGTGGCGTGATCACGTTCAAAGGCCTTTCCGATCTCTTCTAGAGGCAGCAGCGTATATCGACGAGCTAAATACATTGCAACCTGTCTGGCCCAAGCAATGGCCTGTTTTCTAGATTTGGAAATAAGTTCGTTTCTAGGTATTCCAAAATTATGTTCTACAAGCGAAATGATTTCATCTAAAGTGATGACCTCTTTGTGATGTTCATGAATCCAACCCTCTTTGGCTAAAAATTCATTGTTGAGTGGTTTGTCCTCTAATTGAGCCTGTAAATGGACTCTAAAAAGAGAGCCAATAAGCTCTCTCACATCTTTTTGTCCCTTATCGGCGAGGGTTCTCAAAACTGTAGCATCCACCGAAATTTGGCTGTGAAAACTTATTTGCCCTAGTAACTCAACCTTTTCCTCAAAAGTGGGATTTTTAATTTCAATACTCAAAGAGGAGGCGAGTCGAGATTTTAATGTCTCTGTAAAATCGGTGAGGCGAGAGATAGGTTGGGAGGTGGTAAAGGCAACTCTTCCACCTCTAGCTAAAATTTCATTAAAGATGTGAACCAATTCCTCTTGGCTTCTTTTTCTTCCTGCTAAACCTGCCACATCATCAAATAATAAAATATCTGTTTCATAACGATAGCGATTCTGAAATTCACTCGCCGTTTTATTATTAAAACTTCTTACCATCTCTGAAGTGAAGGTTTCGAAATTGAGATATCGAATTCTTAAAGACGGTTGTCGTCGATGGATCGCTTCACCTATCTCACTTAAGAGATGAGTCTTTCCCATGCCTACCGAAGATTGAATGATGATGGGATTAGCTTGAGAATTCGAACCCTCTGCAAAAAGCATCGCACATTGATAGGCTAAACGATTAAATCCGGTGACTAAAAAAGGGGTATTGAACTTTGGATAGTTTGGCGCATTCGGTGCTTGTCTAGAAACACTCTCCTCCTCGTCGATAGAGGTAGATTGGGTGTCGATAAGTCGCAGCGTGGGACGACGATCAGGTGCAGTGATAACGGGCGGAGGTGGGGTGTGAGGGATCACTGGAGGTACCGATAATGAGGCCTCTATATTTTCATCTCCGATTAAAATTTTAAATTCTAATTGAAGATCATTACCTGTCTGTCGATGAATCGCTTTTTTTAAGGTGTCGATGTAGCGACTACGAATCATGTCCTCATGAAAACGACTAGGCACACCTAAACGCACTATAGTGTCGTCAGAGCCAATGTATTCGATAGGTTTTACCCAATTGGTAAATTGGGCCGGAGGCATAGCCTCTCGTATCGAATTAAGCGTGTGTGTCCAATCTAAACTGTTCATGAATCCTATTTTGCAAAAGGAAATTTATACTTTATTGGCAAGATCTGCGGCAATTCGGTTATTTTTAGAAAGAAAAAATGTTATGCACAGATTTATCCACAAGAATAACTACTAGTAATTACAAGAGATAACATATTGAGTAACGGCAAAATCTCTTCTAGTAAGCCTTTTGGGTTTTTTGTTTAGTTAAGTGTAGTAATCACAGTGACTTACTATTGTTATCCACAGTATGTGGATAGTTTCTAAAGTGCGATTTACTTCGATTTTCTAAGTTTTTTAAAGTTTTGTTTTATTATTGTTAATAAAAAGGGAATTACAGGCCAAGAGAATCTCTTCTTAAGGGTCTCCCAATGCAAAAGGAAAAAAGGTCTATTGAAAATAGAAATAGAGACCGGGTGCCAGGTATTTTAGGGCATTGAGGCTAGTGCGATAGCACGGGCTCTTAAAAAGGCATAGATTAACTCAGCGGCAATTCTGCTACTGCGTTCTGCAATGTCTAAAGGAGGAGCCACCTCTGCTAACTCAAAAAATTTAACCTTAATTTGGCTGCCGGCAAGGGCGGCGAGAGAGTAAAGTTCTGTGGCTGAAAATCCAATGACGGGGGCTGCACTCATGCCCTCTGCCTCGGAGCAGCTATCTAAATCAAGGGTGACACCTAAGCTATGGTGACTTCTCGCTAAGCGGTCCAATTGGTGTTTAAAGGACTTAGAAATGCCTTCGGGGCTGGTTTGAAGACCTTCCCATGTTAACACCAGGACCTGTCTTTTTTTTACGTACTCAAAGTGATATCGTGAGTTTCGATTAGATTTAGTTCCGAATTCAACAAAGCCATCCCCGGAAATGATTTGGGAATCTAAAATCTGTCTAAAGGCAGATCCGCTATTAGGGATTCCATTTTCTAACTCCCGAACATCTAGGTGGGGATCAATATTAATGAGTCCTACCTTCTCTTTAGGATTTAATTTTCTTCTTCCTTGAACAAAGCCGGAAAAGTGAGGTGCCGCCACATCGTGTCCTCCGCCTAATGTGATTAGGGTATGTCCCTCGGCTGCAATTTGTGTCGTTAAAATCTGTGCCTGTTCATGGGTTTTGAGAAGGGACGGAGAGATCGGGGTATTTCCCGCATCAAAAAGAGCGAGTTCCTTCTCCCACATTAGATCCATAGGCTGGGCCATTTTATAGAGGTGTTTTCTAATACTATTGGGTCCCTCTTTAGCGCCAGGCCGCCCCAAGTTATTAATAACTCCGGTGTCATCAGGGGTTCCAAGAATCACGATCGATTCTTTGGGGGTAGATGTCAGGGGTAGTTCAGAAAGGGTTTGAACCCATTCGCCAAGTCGGGGATCTCCATTGCGACCGTGAAATAAAAGATTTTTAGGTATCGGTTCCGATGGAAGGTTCATAGAAATTATTTTAAAGGCAATCGGGCAAGGTTTCAATCAAGAAGGAATAACACTCTGCTATAATAAAGTTATGACACCTACTATGAGTACCGAAATTCCCAGTTTTAATTTGTTAAGGGCTTCGAAAGTGGAGGATCAAGACTGCCATGAAAGGGAGCGAGGCCATATTAAACCCTATATTCTTATCTATCTTTTATGGATTTCCCAGCCGTTACTTTTATGGAGTCTGGGTATTTGCGAATGGCAAAGTTTTAATTCTCTCCCTCTTTCCTCGGTGGTAATACGGTATCTTTTTTTTATAGCTGGAGTTCACGTAGTGCTCATCGGCCC
>JABMMY010000184.1 GCA_013205415.1 Deltaproteobacteria bacterium | reverse complement strand
TGACGTGCCGGTTAGAGTGGGGCAGGTGGCAACGGTGGTCGACTCTCTTGAAGATGAAACCTCTCGTACCTTTTACAATGGTAATAAAGCGCTTTTCCTAACGGTGTTTCGGCAGTCGGGAGCCAATACGATTGCGGTAGCTGAGGCGGTGAAAAAAAGGGTGGCAGAAATAAATCTTACTTTTGGAAAGGGTGTAGGAGGTCCGAACCTTGTGGTGGTGAGAGATTCTTCAAAACCGATAAGAGCGAACGTAGATGATGTGACCGAATCTATTTTTATCGGGATTTTCCTGACTGTGCTTGTGGTGTTTTTCTTTTTAGGGTCGGGCAGATCTACGATCATCACAGGACTTGCACTGCCTAATTCCTTGCTTGGGGCCTTTATCTTAATGGCGGCTGCTGGATTTACTATCAATGTGATGACGCTATTAGCGTTATCGTTGGCTGTGGGTCTATTGGTGGATGATGCGATTGTGGTAAGAGAAAATATTTTTCGGCATATTGAAATGGGAAAAGATCCTATAACAGCTTCATCGGTGGGAACTAAAGAGGTGACGTTGGCTGTGATTGCGACCACCTGTTCGGTGATTGCTGTGTTTGGTCCTATTGCTTTTTTAAAAGGGGTGGTCGGTCAATTTTTTAAGGAGTTTGGTCTGACGATTTGCTTCGCTATGTTGATTAGTTTATTTGACGCATTAACGGTGGCACCGATGTTGTCGGCCTATTTCGCAGGGAAAGGTCATAAGATTTCAACTACAGGATGGTATGGATCTACAGTGGGGCGATCTATGGTTGCCTTTAATCGGTTTCAATCTTGGTTGGAAACTAGATATGAAAAGATTCTTAAACAGACGTTAAAAAAACCGGCAGTGGTCTTTGGAATTACCCTTATTATTTTGGTTATAAGTGGTTTTGCCCTTAAGTTTACACCTAAGACATTTCTAGGGGCGCAGGATTATGGTGAGTTTTCAGTGGGTTTAGATTTGCCGCCAGGTACTAGTCTGGGAGAGATGGCGGAGGTGGCCGCTAAGGTGGATCATTTAATTCGAGAGAATAAAGAGGTGAGGTCTTCGGTACTCATGGTGGGAAGTCGTGATTTAGAGAGCAACGTGGCTACCTTTTTTATTGAGTTAGTGTCTTCCAAACAAAGGAAGGTAAATACCACACATTTTAAAGATGTGTTGAGAGAACAGTTGAAGCCATTTTCCTTTGCAAATCCTACGGTTAAGGATGTGGATATGGTGGGTGCGGGATCTCGACCGTTTAATGTGAATATTATTGGAGGTGATTTAGCGGTAGTGGAAAAGGCAGCGAATACTGTGTTTAAAAAATTAAGAGGGATGTCGGATCTCAAAGATGTGGAAACCAGTGTGCGTCCGGGCAAGCCGGAATTTCAGGTGGTGCTTGATAACAGAAGAGCAGAGAGGATGGGAGTTTCCAGTAGTCTTGTGGGAGCAGAGTTAAGGAATCAGATAGAGGGATCGACGCCTGCGGTATTTCGGGAAGAGGGGAAGGAATACGATATTAGGGTGCGGTTAGCGGAGTCTGATAGAAACTTAAAGGAGAATTTTAGCTCGACCTTTGTTCCCAATATTAATTTTAGGCAAATTCCATTGAAGAACATTGCCGCTGGGATTGAGTCGACGGGACCGGCGAATATTCTTCGGCAGGATAGGGGTAGATATGTGCAGATTGCGGGTGATCTTACTCCTGGAGGGAAGGGAATGGGGGGTGTGATGAGCGAGTTAAATCAATTTTTACAGAGTGAAAATGTTTTACCCCAGGGAGTGACCTATGCGTTTGTGGGACAGGCTGAAAATTTTAAAGAGTTGATTGAGAGTATGGCCACGGCGGGATTGTTGGCTATCGTTTTTATTTATTTAGTATTGGCGAGTCTTTATGAGTCTTTTGTGACCCCATTTACTATCATGTTGGTTTTACCATTGGCGGCCTGCGGGGCATTTATTGCTCTATTTTTAAGTGGGCAGTCTTTAGACATTAACTCGATGATCGGGGTTATTTTATTATTGGGAGTGGCGACTAAAAATTCTATTTTACTGGTCGATACGGCCAATCAGTTAATTGATGAGGGAATGGAGCGAAGTGCCGCTTTGGTTAAGAGTGGAACGATGAGATTACGCCCTATTTTGATGACCACCTTTGCGTTGATTGCGGGAATGTTACCGGTGGCGATTGGATTAAATGAGGCATCCAAGCAGAGGACGGGGATGGGAATTGCAATTATTGGAGGGTTGGTAAGTTCAACGTTATTAAGTTTGGTGGTGGTGCCGGCCAGCTTTACGTACATTGATAGATTCCGATTATGGATAAAAAGTAAATGGGTGTTTTTAAATCCAAGTACAGAATCATGAAGAGAATACTTTATTCCATTATCGCTCTTTTCTGTTTCACCTTGCCGATAAGTAAGGGTTGGGCAGTGAAGAGACCCTCAGCTAAGTCAGTAGCTTCATCAGATAAGCCAGATAAGGGACCAGAAGATAAGGGGACAGATAAGGGGACGGAGGTCTTTGGAGCAATCGGATTTGTGGATGCTAAAAAGAATGATTTTTCCCTCCAGTTGGATATTCGCTATGCCACGAAAAATAATTTCACCCATCAGGTCCTGTACTCGGACGCTAGGTGTTGGCTAAAAAAACCGGTAGCTGAGGCTCTTTCTAGAGTTCAGTCGGGGTTGAAAATAAGGGGCCTGTTTTTAAGGGTTTATGACTGTTATCGGCCGTTGTCGGTTCAGGAAAAAATGTGGGAGTTGGTGCCTGACGAGCGATATGTGGCCGATCCTAAGAAGGGGTCGCGCCATAATAGGGGGGCGGCTGTGGATGTAACTATGATTGATGGTGGTGGGAATGAGGTAGAGATGCCGTCGGGGTATGACGAGTTTTCTGAGAAATCAAATCGTAAATATTCAGGAGCGTCAAAAAAAGCAAAAATAAATCGATCTATTTTAGAAGATGCGATGCACACCGAGGGTTTTGTAGGCCTAGATACCGAGTGGTGGCACTTTGATTTTAATGCCTGGAACCAGTATCCGATACAAAACATCCCATTATCACCATAACCGCCTCGAAAAAATAGGCACCCCTTCCCAAAACTACCCGAGAGCGACCTAAACGGAGACAATCAAAAAGTGGACCTCCTCCAAACGGGGACGGAGGCTTCTCCGAATTAAAACTATGAGTTATCTACCTAAGGTGTATTTTTTGAAGGGCTTTTAAGTTTCGTAGAGGTTTTTTGTTAGTTCGACC
>JABMMY010000183.1 GCA_013205415.1 Deltaproteobacteria bacterium | reverse complement strand
CAAACTAATGTAATGGCTACCGAAGCTGGGAGTATTACTCAGCATATTGGCGCCTATCAGGTCACGGTCGACGGGCAAAAGATTACCTTCCTAGATACTCCTGGTCATGAAGCCTTTACGGCGATGCGAGCCCGTGGTGCTAAGGTCACCGATCTAGTAGTTCTCGTAGTTTCTGCTGTAGATGGTGTGATGCCTCAAACCTTAGAATCTATTAATCACTCTAAAGCGGCCAATGTACCGATCATTGTAGCGATTAATAAGATCGATCTACCCGATGGTAATCCCGATAGAATTAAGCAGACCCTAGCAGGTTATGATTTAAACCCTGAGGAGTGGGGTGGAAACACTTTGTACGTTCCAGTCTCTGCAAAAACGGGTAAAGGAATCGATTCTTTGTTAGAGAATATTCTTTTACAGGCCGAGATTATGGAATTGAAGGCAAACTTCGATGTGCCAGCTCGTGGAGTGGTAATTGAATCTCGATTAGATAAACACCGTGGTCCGATAGCCTCTGTTCTCGTTCAACACGGAAAATTAGCACAGGGTGAACTGATTGTTTGTGGCACCTCTTACGGAAAGGTAAGAGCGATGACCCACCCGACAACGGGTAAGATCACCGAAGCCTTTCCGAGTGATCCTGTGGAAATTTTGGGTCTCGCTGCGGTCCCCGCAGTGGGAGATGATTTCTTTGTCATGAAAGATGAAAAGGCCGCTAAAGCTTTAATCGATGCTCGCCTTTTAAAAATAGGTCAGCAGACAATTGAAAGTCGCCCTAAAGTAAATCTTGAAGAGCTGATGAATGCCCCTGCGGGTCCTGATAAGGAGCTGAGGATTATTTTAAAGGCCGATGTGGCAGGATCCACCGAAGCGCTCAAAGAGGCCTTTACTAAGTTTGCCTCGGCAAAGGTAAAACTTAAGGTGCTTCATACGGGAACGGGTGGCATTACCGAGACCGACATCATGTTGGCCTCAGCCAGTCAGGCTGTGATTTTAGGATTTAACGTTCGTCCCGATCTAAAGGCTCAGAGAATTGCTGAAACTGAAGGGGTTATAGTTAGAACCTATACTATTATTTATGAGTTGTTAGAAGATATTAAGACCCTTGCTGAAGGTCTTTTAGCTCCTGAAATCAAAGAACGCGTGATCGGTCGCGCTGAAGTAAGAAGTGTCTTTAATATTCCTAAAATGGGTTCGATTGCAGGTAGTGCAGTGATCGATGGAAAGGTAGTTAGAGGATGTTACCTACGATTACTCAGAGATAATCGTGTGGTTTACGAAGGAAAAATTTCCAGTCTCAGACGCTTTAAGGAAGATGTTAAAGAGGTTGCTAGTGGCTTTGAGTGTGGAATCGGACTTGAGAACTACAATGATGTAAAATTGGGTGATCAGTTTGAGGCCTTCTTAAAAGAAGAGCATAAAAGTACACTGTAAAGCGGTTGTTGTAGGATGGTAGTGGGATGAGTTCACGCAGAACTAAGCAGGTCGGATCTTCAATCATGGAAACCTTAGCCGAGGTACTTTTACGTGAAGTTTCCGATCCTAGACTTCAAAATATCGTAATCACCGACGTGCAGATGTCGGCAGATTTAAAGGTGGCTCGAGTCTATTTTACCAAATCTAGTGTTGAAGAGGATTGGAATGAAAAGGAGTCTCTGCAAGGATTCAAGCAGGCTCATCCTTTTTTAAAAAGAATGCTCGGTAAAAGATTGGCCTTGAGAAGTGTCCCTGAGCTTCGTTTTGAACGAGATACGCACGGGACGGAATTAAATAGAATTTTAAATTTAATTGAAACAGAAGGGGCTCCTAGGTCCTCCACCGAAGAATAAATATCGATGAGGTCTATGGTGAATGAAAATGGATGAAGCAGTTATAGTGATCGATAAAACGGTAGGCCCTTCGAGTTTTGATGTAGTTAGAGAGGTTCGTCGTCACGTTAAAATAAAAAAGGTAGGACATGCAGGAACTTTAGATCCCTTTGCCACAGGTGTTTTAGTTTTATTGACCGGTAGAGCCACTAAACTATCTAATGCTTTATTAAATGCCGACAAAAGGTACGAGGCCCTAATTAAATTAGGTGAGGCTACCGATTCTATGGATTGCACAGGGGCCGTAGTAGAAAATTTACCCATTCCGGAATTAACACCAGCAACGGTCTCAGCCGTTTTGAAATCATTTGAAGGGGAATGGAATCAAATCCCTCCCATGTACAGTGCCAAGAAAATTCAAGGTGTGAGATTATATGAACTCGCTCGAAAAAATATTACAGTAAAACGTGAATCGATTCCTGTTCAACTATTTGAAGTAAAGCTCATCTCTTTAGAAAAGGGATCTATCCGATTTGAGGTGCACTGTTCTAAGGGCACCTACATTAGAAGTTTAGGCGATGAGATAGCTAGAAGACTGGGAACGGTAGGTCATTTGACCGAGCTACGACGCCTCAGCTGTGGAGGTTTCTCCATTAATGAAAGCCTTACCGTAGAAAGCTTGGTGAGTGGGGGTAGCGATTGGCAGGCCGCCGGTTACCGTAACTATGTGAGACTCCTAAGTTCCGAAGGTTTAGTTCGCAGGGCAGCTCAGAGTAGCAGAGGGTTAGAAAACGACACCGACATGCCCCAAGGTAGCCTAATTCAGAGCCTAAACAGGGAAAATACAATTCCTGGATCTACGCATTTGCCAAGAAGGATTAACAGTGATAATCACTTGTTAAATTAAATGTAATAACAGAGGTATACGTTGAGTCTCAATAAGGAAAAAAAGACAGAACTAATCACAGGTAACAAACTTCACGACCGAGATACCGGTTCTCCTGAGGTTCAAGTTGCATTATTAACCGAGCGTATTAATAGTTTAATGCCGCATTTCAAATTCCATAAGAAAGATAATCACTCACGACGTGGTCTTCTTCATCTTGTGGGCTCTAGAAGGCGTTTGTTGGACTACGTGAAAAAAGTAGATACAGCTCGCTACCAAAAGCTCATTGAGCGATTAAATATCAGAAAATAGTCTGCTAGATTTTAGCTCTATTCTGAATTTAACAAATAAAGGGAGACAACTATGAGTGTCATCGAAGTCAGTGCTAATTACGGCGGGCGTGTATTAACGCTCCAAACAGGTAAATTCGCGAAACAGGCAGATGCCTCGGTTCTTGCTAAATACGGCGAGACGATGGTTTTAGTCACAGTAGTTTCCGGTCGGAAACTAGGAGCAGAGCAGGATTTTTTTCCTCTCACTGTAGATTATCAGGAAAGATACTATTCCGCAGGAAGATTACCTGGGGGATTTTTTAAACGAGAGGCGAAACCTTCAGATAGAGCCACCTTATCGGCTCGTCTTATCGACCGTCCCTGCCGCCCCTTATTTCCAGAGGACTATCTTTACGAAACAAACGTAGTCGCCACTGTGCTTTCTATCGACGGTATTAACGAGCCAGACTATTTGGCCTCAATTGCTGCAAGTGCCGCTTTACATATTTCCGATATCCCATGGAGTGGGCCTATTGGAACCGTAAGAGTAGGATATTTAAATGATCAGTTGGTGATCAATCCCTCTCCAGTCGACATGGCTGAAAGCAAACTTGATCTTCTCGTTTCTGGCGTGAAGACGGGTGTCGTTATGGTGGAAGGTAGTGCCAAAGAGGTTTCCGAAAAACATTTAATGGACGCTATCGATTTTGCTCATAATGAGATGAAGGTAGTTTTTGATCTGCAGGACGAGCTAAGAGCTAAAGCCGGTAAAGAAAAACGTACCTATGATAAACCTTTACGTGATGAAGCTTTAAAAGCTGACATCAAAAAACTTACCTGGGGATCCTTTGAAAAGGCATTCTCCATCCGACAAAAACTAGAGCGATATGAAGCCCTTCGTACTTTGTCCGACAAGGTGAAGGAAAAATTTCAAACCAAAGAGCCAAAAAATGACGCTGAGAAAAAGCGTAACAAACTTGTTAACCTTTACTTTGAAGAGGTAAAGGCGAGTTATGCGAGAGAAAAAACGGTCGATACCAAAATTCGTATCGATGGCAGACCTTTTAATGAAATTCGTCCTATTTCATGTGAAGTAGGTCTCTTGCCTCGTGTTCACGGTTCGGCCCTATTTACTCGTGGTGAGACTCAAGTTCTTTCCACTATTACCCTAGGCACCGCCGACGATGAGCAAAAGATCGATTCTATTAGTGGTGTATATAATAAGAGTTTCCTTCTTCATTATAACTTCCCTCCTTTTTCAGTGGGAGAGGCTAGACCTCTTCGTCCACCGGGACGTAGAGAAATTGGACATGGCTTTTTAGCTGAGAGAGCTCTGACCTATATCATTCCAGCTAAGGAACAGTTTCCGTACACCATTCGTATTGTGTCGGAAGTTCTTGAGTCTAATGGAAGCTCTTCAATGGCGACCGTATGCAGTGGTTCTTTAGCGCTAATGGATGCCGGAGTTCCAGTGCCAAAACCTGTTGCGGGTGTGGCCATGGGATTAATCAAAGAGGGGGAAAAAATTGCGATTCTTTCCGATATTCTTGGCGACGAAGATCACCTAGGCGATATGGATTTCAAGGTGTGTGGTACCGCTGATGGGGTTACCGCGTTCCAGATGGATCTTAAAATCGGTGGAGTGAGCCGAGACATCATGGAAAGTGCACTTGATCAGGCTAGAGAAGGCCGAATTCATATTTTAAGTAAAATGGCTGAAGCTTTGACGACTGCAAGAGCT
>JABMMY010000182.1 GCA_013205415.1 Deltaproteobacteria bacterium | reverse complement strand
TTATTTCCCTAAGGGCCATTGCCATTGAAACTCTCTACTCTAAACTTCCAGTTCCTTCCGAATGTAATTCCGATTATCAAAAAGATAGCGACCTCCTAGCCCAACTCACATCGCAAGGTTTTGATCTAGGAGATCAAAACAAAACAATAGCTAAATTAGACATCGCTCTAGCCTCTTATCAAGAAAATAATCCCTGTCGTTTTTACTTCTCGGTGGGAATGTTTGATGCTCAAGGATTGTTACAGCAAATGGCAACACTCGAATATTTTCTTGAGTTAGACCAATTTAAAAATCTCAGCGCCCTTCAAAACTTAAATGGCATCAAGCAAGTTTATCGGTCCCGATTTCAAAAGGTCGGTTTAGATAAAAATTTAATCGAGTCCTTAGAAATAAATCTTTCACTGCGGCAAGAATCGCTCTCTAAATTAACCTCTAATTTAAATTCCATTGCTGAGCAAAAAAATGAAGCGGTATTTTTGGGGCGATTTGTTTTTCTCGGAAACTCTTTCTCTGTCATGACTCTTTATGATTATGTTTTCGATGGTAATGGACTAGTTAAAAAAGGACCCAATGGTCAAGAATTAATCGAAGATGGGACCTACCCCAAAATAGCTAAAGCTAACTTTGAGAGAGCTGTTAATTTAGCCAAAGAATATTTAGAATGGAGACCGAGTCTTTTTTTTGGAGAGGATAGTTTTTGGCGGGGTTCATGGTGGAGATATTTTGGTTCTCCCTATGAAAAATCACTTCGAGAGGTCAAGCAAGAGGGCTATGACAAATTATTTCTAAATCATATCTCCTTTGCAAAAAAACTTCACTTATCGACTAGCGAATATCATAAAATTTATGCCCTTATGCTATCCAAAGAAAGGGCCACCTTAGCAAGAGAACTAGATACTTACGAAAAAATGTATCGATACCGATGGGCCCCAGTGTTAATTCCAGTGGGGATGTATGCAGGTTCAGCCCTACTCATTAAAAGCACCTGGTTTCTGGCCTTACCTGCCGAGACGGCCTCATTTACCTTTGTAGGTGGAACTCTTGCTACAGGAGCCAATGCCTCTGCCGCGATCAGTTTACTCACTCTCTCAAGCTATGCTTCGGTAGGGACAAGAGCCGCTTACTTAGATTATCAAAGTAGAAAAACAAATAACCTTCCTTTTCATGTCTCTGATGCTCTTGATTATATTGTCGGCGCCACCTACCAATCGTTTCCGTTAGCTGCCATCATGCCCGTAATGGTGGGAAGCTCTCTTTACAGTACTCATGAAGCTCTCATGGCGGCTAAAAGTTTATTGAGTGCTACCCTCAGCGCAGGAAACACCATTCAAACTTTAGGTTTTCAGGGCTCTTTACAAGCGACAAAAAGCTATCTCATTCAACTTCCCGGCAAAATGGTGGGCCTTCCTCAATTTGTAGCAAGAAAATGGCTAGAGTCTTGGTACAAAAACCCTAAGATTCTTTTAAGTAATTATGGTGCCGATATTTTAATGACCCTAATTTATGACTGCGGTTACCGTCAGATGAACTTGGAAGGCAAAGATGTTTGCTACTGGAAAGATGAAGGAGGAGTTCACTTTAACTCTCAATTTCTTTACTCCATATCCTCTACAGTCATTGTGGGTGGCATCTCTAAACCCGTCACTCTCATTCCCTCTTTTGGACTTCGCTGGGTGACCTATCGGGGAGTGACTCTTCTTAGTGGAGTGATCAGTCAACTACTGGTAAGTGGCGCGATCGATTCTAAAAGACTTGCCTTTGATCAGGTCTATGGCGCGGGACCCTCGAGTGTTAAAGGAGAATTTGAAAGATACCTCCGAATGAGTGATTGGGTTCAGAGTCGTTCTGGGACAGAACAAACTATTCTCTTAATAGCCCTTAGAGCCTTAGTCCTTTCACCTTTAGAATCTCCCATTAAAATTTACTTTTTAGATCGCTTTGTAAAAGGACAATTAAAACCTATTGAGGAGCTAAAAAATCTTTTAAAAGATATCGTCTATTTAAGCATTGATGACTTTGACGATTCCATGGTGGAAGAGGCCCTAGAGGTTCTTAAAAATGAAAAAGAGGTTATCAAAGCGATAACCTCCTCTTTAAACCCAACTCCTTAATACAAACTAATAGTCCTCTACCTCGATAAGCTCTTCATCTTCTCGTAAACGATAGACTAAAGCGGTCTCAATAGTTTTTGGCTTGAAGGCCTTTTTGAGTTCATTATAAACCAAATCGGGATCGAAATCTTTACAGCTATAACAATCAAATGTGAAAAAAGGGTGAAAGATACGGCGTTGAATCCCTCTTGGTTTTGGCTTGCCGTCTTTTTGTCCCTTTGGAAATGTATGAATACTAATGTGACTAGTGGCAATAATCGTAGTTCCCGTAATTCCAATATCTGGATGATCCTCAGGCCTTACTTTATACACAATAGGTAAACCCATTCTGTGCATTCCAATTTTGTCAGGCAAAGTTTTCAAAAAAGAATAAACCACATCAAAAGACATTAGGGCTTTTTTGTCGCAATCAAATCCAGAACACATTAAATGGGGCCAACCACGATAATTCTGACTCATTATTTCTCCTAAAAAAATAGAATTGAGTTACCACTAATATTTTAGGTTTTACCCTCTTATTTAATTTTTGCAATTAGCAATCTTCATTCCCATCATATTTTTAAGTTCTGTTTAGGCAGATCTTTTATTCCTAGACTCTAGCCCTTTTTGGAGTTACCAAACAAAGGTGGAGTCATACTTTACAAAAGATCCCAACCTACTCTATTTTAATTCGGCTAACCTCTCTATTTGTCCAGATAGTGTCATAAATGCCATCGTTAACTATCGATTAGAATTTGAGCAAAACCCCACAGAGGGATTAAAAACCTCCTGGGCTAAACTTTGGGAAGTTCAGGCCTCATTAGCTTTGTTTTTAGGGGCCGATCCTAAGGACCTTTTATTAAAAACTAATATGACCGAGGCTCTCAATGCCTTTATTCTCGGATACCCGCTAATAAGAGGTGATGAAATTCTTGTGGGTGAATTAGAGTATGGGGCCATCGCTAATATCTGTCGATACCGGGCAGAACGAGATTTTTTAAAACTGAGAGTGTTACAACTCCCCCAAAGCCAAATTGCATTCTCGACTCTCACACAAGAAAAATTAGAGCAGGAGATCATTTCTCAGATTTCATCCAAAACTAAAATGATTGTTCTTAGCCATGTGATCGCAAGCACTGGATTGAAAATTCCTATTGAAAAAATAGCGGCCGTTACTAGAAAACATAAAATAGCGCTTATTATTGATGGGGCTTATGTGGCCGGAGCCATTGCTCTAAATTTTAAAGAGTTGGGCGACATTGATTTCTATGCTTGTAGTCTTTACAAGTGGTTACTAGGCCCCAAGGGAACTGCATTTGGATGGGTTAATCCGATTCATCACGAAACCTTAATTCCGCTTCAAGCCGGATGGACCACATTTAATTCTTCTGGGAGTTTAGCGGAATTTGGAGAAGGAAGTCGATTTCAACAAAAGTTTCAGCCCTTGGGATGTCGCGATGTCTCCCCATTTTTTGCTATTAAAGAACTTTTAGCTTTTTGGAATACTCTAGGAATCCATAACATTCAAAAACGAATGGCTGCCCTAAACTCCTTTTTTCAACAGGAGATGAAAAGGGGACTAGGCTGGAGCTCTCTACTAGCCGATGATCCCAAGCTACAAGGGCCAATGTCGATATTCAGAATTCCAGACAAACTCCAGCCCCGAGGCCCAGAACTTGAAACCTTAATGTTATCTCAATTAAATATTCAGCTACACTTTACGGTTTTAAAAAGTGGCTGGTATGCGGTCTTCTCCCCCCATATTTATAATAATGAGCAGGAGATCACACTCGTAATCAACCGTATCAAAAAATATCTTTACAGCTGATATTAAATGCTAATTTTTTGTAGCTCCAAAACGTTTCGCAATAATATCTTCAAAATTTTGAATGGGATAAGCCCCACGTAAGGTCACTCCAGCAACAACAAATCCAGGAGTTCCAGTGATATTATATTTTTTGGCCTCTGCCTGATCAGATTCAATGTTCTTTTTTACCTGCGGCGAATCCATGTCCTTTTTTACCTGCTCAACATTTGCCCCAACTTTTTTAACCAAGGCGTCTAAAAAGGCTTCACCGCCACTTAAGCCCTCCTGATTTTTGAAAACCTCATTATGAAATGCATAAGCTTTTTTTCCACTATGCAAAGCAATAGCTTCAAATCTTTTTGCAGTGGGCAATGCCATGGGATGAAAAGGAAGAGGCAAATGCTTAAACATAAAAACCATTTTATCCCCATATTTTTTCCTCAGCTCCTCAACCGTTTCATAGCCCTTCTTACAATAAGGGCATTGAAAATCTGAATATGCGATCACCTTTATTTTGGCATTACGAGTGCCCAAGACAGCTCTGTTACTTTTAAATTCGGGCGTCTTAGGATTCTTAAATTC
>JABMMY010000181.1 GCA_013205415.1 Deltaproteobacteria bacterium | reverse complement strand
TATTTGAGAGGATCTGTCCTTAGTACGAGAGGACCGGGATGGACAGACCGCTGGTGTTCCAGTTGTTCCGCCAGGGGCATTGCTGGGTAGCTAAGTCTGGAATGGATAACCGCTGAAAGAATCTAAGTGGGAAGCCAACCTCAAGAATAGATATCTCTGAGACTTCGGTCTCCTGTAGGCCACTCGTAGACTACGAGATTGATAGGCTGGGTGTGTAAGCGCAGTAATGCGTTCAGCTAACCAGTACTAATGGGCCGTGAGGCTTAACTTTATCATTATTCTGTTCTAAGAGTATTTCACGCATTAACCCTATGCATTGTCGAAAAAAAGTCATTGCGACCTTGATTTCGTCGTAACTTTTGTATAAAAGTTGCTACGGAATCAAGAGTCGCAACGACTCCTATGTAGAAAAATAAGTTTTTATACAAAGGAGTCGTTTTGGGGTGTCTATAGAGAGCGGGAAGCACCTGTTCCCATTCCGAACACAGAAGTTAAGCCGCTCATCGGCGATGATACTTGGAGGGAAACTTCCTGGGAAAGTAGCTCGATGCCCCATTTAAATTTACCCAGATAGCTATCAGATAGCTGTCTGGGTTTTTTTTTGATAAATTATAAAGGTTTATGGATAATTTTTCGCAATCACCACTAGATAGCACGCCATCAGCTGATGCTTCTCAAGCACAAAGAGATGTTTTAAAGGCAGTATTTTATTGTTTATTGGTTGTGGTTTTCATTCGTTCCTTTGTTATGGAGCCATTTCGGATTCCTTCTAGCAGTATGGTTCCGACACTGAGAGTGGGAGACCATATATTTGTATCTAAATTTTCGTATGGGCTTTCCTTTCCATTCACTAAGGTGGAATTTTTGTCTATAGCGCAACCTAAAAGAGGGGACGTTATAGTTTTTCTTTGGCCACGAGATGAATCACTTCATTATGTAAAAAGGGTGGTTGGAATACCTGGTGATAAAATTGAGATTAAGGGGCAATCTATTTGGCTTAATGACAAGTTGGTTCAGAAAGAAATAGTTAATTCGGCTGAAATCAAAAGTGAACTATCCGACCAAGAGATAAATGAAGGCAATTATTTTACTGAGGTAGTTGGTGAAACCACCCATTTCATAAGGCATGTTCCGTTATCTTCGCTGGATGTGGAAAATAGAGTCCTATTAGAGGTGGTTCCGCCTAACCAGTTTTTTGTGATGGGAGATAATCGGGATGAATCTTCTGATAGTCGAGCCTGGGGATTTGTTCCTAGACAAAATATAAAAGGAAAAGCACAGTTGATTTGGTTGTCTCTAGACCAAGCAGGTGCTTGGAATGCGCTACGTAAAATCCGATGGTCGCGATGTATTCATCTCATCCACTAAAATAGGCTAACCTTCCTAAAATGACGGTTAATAAAATGGATCCATGTACTAGGGAGTTCTGGTGACTTAACTAATCATGGATTTAAGGCTCAATAATATTAAGCGAGATACCTACCTGCGGGTATTCCTAATGATTTTTCACAGGGAAAAGGCGTTGGTAAAATTACTGAATGATAAAATCCGATAACAGAAAAAAACAAAGAAAAGTTAGGTCAATAAAAGGTGAATTAGGCCCTAAGGCGAAAACTATCTAATATAACTCTATTATTAATCTGAAATATTACATGCTGGAGTTAACTTTATTAAAAATGAGAAGGTATTTATTGGGATGGGATTGATGCAAGGTGAGGTTGATGTCATAGGCGTCTTTTTATTTAGTCTCTTCTTCTTCTTATAAGATCTTGCTGTGGAGATAATTATCAGACAGATATTGGGTTTGAAAAAGATACAGATCATTCTAAGGTTGTCTGCTGTAAACTAACAAAAATATAGACAGCTATTTCTTTTACCTGTCTAGATCAAGCAGAGCGGCACCGATAGCGCCACTATTATTGTGGTGTTTGGTAAATTCAATTTTGAGGTGGGCGCCAACCGCGGGAAATGCAGTCGCCTTTACCCAACTTCTAATCTCGTCGATATAGGGCACGATTCCTTTACTGATACCACCACCCAGTAAAATAAGATCGGGATCGAAAATATTTGCTAAACTTGTAAGTCCTATTTTTAAATGATGTAAAAAATCGGAGACTAATTGCCGGCACTGCTTATCGGTATGAACGCCATCAAAAATATTTTTTGTAGAAAGCCCAGGAAGCTGAGCTTTTAAAGCACTGGCAGAACAGTAACGCTCAAAACAGCCGCGGTTGCCACAGGGACATATTATTCCATTGGAATTAATAGAAAAGTGACCAAGCTCACCCCCGGTTCCCGTGGAACCTTGATAGAGTCTGTTTTGCAAAATTAAACCGCCGCCAACCCCCGTACCAAGAGTTATAAGAATAAGATTTTTTATTCCCCTTCCCTCACCTAAATGCCACTCTGCTAACGTAGCGCAATTAGCATCGTTATTTACCTTAACAGGAAGATTGAACCCTTCTCTCACCCATTTAGCTAATTCTACATTTTCCCAATTTGCAAAATTTGGAGAGTTCCTAATGACCCCATTAACGGAATCTACCGAACCCGCACAACCTATTCCCACGAAACTGAGTGAATGACCGTTATCTAAAAATTTTTGTATTACCTCAAAGATAGCTGTCTTGACAGCAGGCGGACCGGAACTGGCATTGGAAGGAATCGTTAACTCTTCAATAACCTGAAAAGTATCGTCTAAAACAACCGCTTTTATTTGTGTGCCACCAATGTCTAAACCGCACCGTTTCTTATTTTCTCTAGTCGTCATAACGAAGTTGATATACCCTTAAACAGACCAATAAGAAAGTGCTTCTAAAATGAACAGTCCGTTGAATTATGAATCTGTTTTTAAGTTAAATAATGTCAGCGTGAGCTATGGAACTGCCAAAGCCATTCAGGGTGTTTCATTTGAACTTAAAAAGGGACAGGCCATTGGCCTAATTGGAGCCAATGGTGCGGGGAAAACAAGCTCGATTAGGGCATTGTTAGGTATGGTTCCAATTCGAGAAGGAGAGGTCCAGTTATTGGGACAAAAAAAATGCACGCCCCAAACCTTAAAGAGGCTAGGATTTGCTCCTGAAGAGGCGAGCCCTCCAGAATATTTGACCGCGGTAGAGTACCTTCAATTTTTAGGTAAATTTAAAGTGAGTGATTCAAATCGGACGAAACAGGAAATAGATGAACTACTCAGTTGGTTTGAGCTAATGCCAGATAAGCGTGTGAGCCAATACTCAAAAGGAATGAGACGCCGATTGATCTTAGCACAGGCTTTTTTGGGGAAACCGGAACTTTTGATTTTGGATGAGCCCCTAAATGGTCTTGACCCTCTTATGATCCAAAAACTTAGAGATAAACTAAGGGATTATAGAGCGAAGGGAGTTAGTATACTTTATAGCTCGCATATTTTATCGGAACTAGAAAATTGTTGTACCGATGTGGTGATGATGGATCACGGATCTGTGATCATGCAAGAATCGGTAACAAATCTCGTTCAGCAATTTGGCAGTATCGAAAAGGCCTTTACTGCTAAAATGGGAGCGCAAACATCGTGACTGCCCTATTTTTAGAAAACTGTAGATATGTATTACGATCCAGAATGGTTTTATTCGTTCTAGTTTTTTCATCTATAATTCATTATTCCGGAATGAAGTTTTTAAATCACGTCACCCTTTCTATTCAAGGGGCGGTGTCGATTTTGGGCCCCAAAGAGGCTGTTTATACCGCCTTAATCTTTCAGATCTTCACTAGTCTATGCATTGCTGCGGTCTATGGTATTTGGATGGCCCCCTACGCACATCGAGGCGAAAGAGGTGTATTAACCCATGTTCTTCCTATTTCTAAAATAAACTTTCCTATTTGTTATTTACTTTGCTGTGGCCTACTTCTTTTAATTAATCAACTGGTAATGATTGGAAGCTATACCGGGGTGTTTGGGTTTGCGGCAGTTCTGAAACCAGAGTTTCCGTGGTGGCTTCTTGGGAAAACATTTTTATTCCAACTATTATGTTTAGAAGTTGTCATGTCGGGGCTTGCGGTGAGTTCCTTGTTTTTTGGGCAGGTAGCCACCTTTTTTATCGGCGGCACCTTTATTTTTGTGCTTCAAATATTAGGTGCCATTGCAAGTGTCTTTTCTGGAAAACCGGGACAGGAGGTCTATTCATCGACTGGAATCCTGTTTTTAATCTATAAAAACCTACCTCCAGTAGGGGAGTTTTTAATGGATATTAAAAAGCTAATTACTGGAGAAACCGTAGGCGTAGCCCATTGGTTACTTTGGTTTGTATGGCTCTTAATTTTTAATGGATTATTTTTTATGAAAACGAAATATCCTACCCAAGAGAGAAGTACCGAAGCTTAGTCATTCTAATAGCATAATTATTTTTCATGGACCTAGGTTGTTATAGCTAGTTGTTTAGCTTTTCTGGAATCGCTTTAATTGAAAAATTAGTAAAGTCTTTAACGCTAGCATTCCACTTTAAACCATATTCTCCCGGAGCCAATTGATAGCTGCTTAAAAAACTGGTGAAGGTTTTTGCGTCTGGATTTTCTAGTATTTTCTGGGATAGTTTCAGTTTCAGAGCCACATTAAAAGTGGACTGTTCAAATATTTTTTCTAATTTGAATTCACCACTAATATTTCCCTTGAAATCTGAAGAGGGCTCGTCGCCGAACTTAAATTGCGTGATTTCTAAAACACCGTTTTTCATGGCGAGACTTCCTGTTAGTTTTCCAATCTTCATAGCGGGAACAAGAAAACTAAATGCAGCCATTGCAGGATCTGGTGGGCTAAGTACCTGCTGATTAATTTTTAGGTCGGAGGCGGTCATTTTAAAGAAACCGGTCGACTTAGAAACATCGACTTCATTAAAGTTGATATCGGAGGAAATATTTAGGTCTCCACTAACAGGGGGACCTCCATTTCTAGCACCCACCTGATCAAGATTTACATTTTCAGCATCTAGGTAAAAGGAGACGCTATGACCTCCTTTTCCAATTTTAGTATAAATATCACCACCCTTTTTGAGATTGGAAATCTTAATAGATAATCCAGGGTGTGGAGGAAAAAAACCTGAGAGCGAAGGTCTGAGAGTGACGCTCTGACTGTGAAGCTCAATTTCCTCTTCTGCAAGAGGGAGGGTGACGCTTACGTTTTTCATTCCAATCCCAGGAATTCCCAGAAAAGAGATATAAATAGACTCTGAAATAAGTAGTACCCCACTGGCCCGATAAACCTTATCAAAAATATAGCCCCTGAGATTATTGAGTGGGAAAAAAACGAAAAGAGTTAGCAGAAACAATCCCGCGAACCCCAAAACCTTAATGCCAAATCCTTGCTTCATTTTTTAGCCCTCATCCCCCTCAAATAGATAGGCCATAACCGTAATATCAACGGTCAGATACCCGCGAAGTTTTTCATCATTTATAATTTTAATAGAGGAAACGGAAAGATTGTAGGTTCCGTATTCAATGGCTTTTAAATAGTTAGATATCTGCGTTAAATTAACTCTCTGAAGTGAAACTGTGCTCTCCTTAATTTTAACCTCCTTCTTTTTAGAATCTCCTCCGCCAACTCCAGCCTCGGCCCGCTCTTCTACCTGAATCATCCGGGGGGAAATACCAGCAGCACCTGCCGCCTTTAATAAAACCTGCTTCAACTGACCTGTGGGTGCCAATTGAGAGTTTCGATTTAATAATTGAAGCTCTTCACTCTTGTCTCGTCGATACTTCTGATATTGAAGGATCATATTATTCATCGAATAAATATCATCGGTTCCTGAGCTTACCGACCACAGTGAAACGTAGGAGGTGATTAGATAAAGAAGGGTGATGGAAATAGAGGCCGTTACAAACCAAGTCACAACTTTTTTTTGTTTTTCAGGTGGGAGGCCCGCTAACTTTTCATAGCCCGCGCTGAAATATTTATTTTCGTAGAGAATAGCCAGCCAAGGAGCCTTTTCATTAATCCATTCTTTTATTTTCATGGTATTTTCCATCTGTTATCTCCCACTCACTTTTGCTCGATAGGTAAATCTCTGGCCGTCAAGAGTGATTGAAACCTCACTTAGTAGTGGAATTTTTTTGAGGTTTTCAGTGACGGAAGTAATGTCTCCCTCGTATAAGACCCCTTCCATCGTTAAGTTCCTATCATTGATTTCGAGTTTATTAACGTCCACACGAACCGTTCCCGGAAAACTGTCTGTGATTTTTTTAACGTTGGAAATCATCGACTCCTTTCCTTTGGAGACCATTTTAAGCTTTTCTTCCATCTCTTTGTTCTTTGTTTCAATATATTTTTTGAGCTCTTGGGGATTGGAGGTGAGCGCTGTTTTTAGTGCTTTAGGTGCACTTTTGAAGGTGTCCTGAAAAACTTTTTTAAGTTCTTCATTTGCCTTAACACTTTCCTGCTCTGCAAAGTATGATGCTGCGGTCACGTGGACAAAAAGAATAAAAATAAGTGTAGCGCCATATCGTCCTAATTTTAAAACATTGGGATTGCTGATAAAGGCCGATATTTCGCCTAGCGAACTATGCTTGCCAAAAAACTTTTTTCTAAAATTAAAAACCAATGGAGATTTTCTGCCAAATACATTTCCCCGTCCCCAGGCCTCACCAAAACGAGGCGCCTCTAAGTTAGCGCGAAGACTCTCTTTTAAGGAAAATGTCCGTGAGGGGTCAAAAATATCGCAAGGGAGCCCGCCCAGTTGTTTTCCGATGATTTGTGATAGACCTTTTAACAAGGCGGTACCACCGGATAGCTGAATAGAGGTAATTGATTGCTTGGTGGCATTTCTATAGGCAATTAAACTATGGTTTATCTCCGTAAGGAGTGGGCCTATTGCCTGCAATGTA
>JABMMY010000180.1 GCA_013205415.1 Deltaproteobacteria bacterium | reverse complement strand
GGGGGAGATAGATTGTTTGGCTTGGGACGAAAATAAAAACACCCTAATTATTATTGAGGTGCGTGGCAGATCGAATGAAAAATATTTACCTTCACGGTTTATTGCACCCCAAAAAATAGAACGTTTAAAAACTCTCGCCATGAGTTTGGTTCAGCAAAAACGGTGTTCGGTGAGAATCTATCTATTGGAGGTCATAGGCACACTTCCTGAGGCCCATCTCCAGTGGGGTTTATCCTATTTTCCTGAAAAATTGGGTTTGAAAATTCGGGATTATGAAATCTTGGAATCACAAAAATAGGCCCATTGTAAAAACCTAAGACGGTCGCTAACTATCATAGACAGGTGAATATAGATCTTTCATGCGTAAAAAGAGCAGTCACTTTTTTAGCATGTTTATTGCTTAAAGGTGATTCCGGAGAGAGAAGGGGTTTTTTTATGATGTGGAATAAAGGTATTATTAGCGTAGTTGCGGTCCTGGTGTTACAGACGCCATTGTTAGCCAGAGATCCAGAAACAATGCCTAACAATCTGAGTTCAGGGGAATTTACGCGTCTTTTTATGAATGGACAACAGGGGCCTAGAATACCCTCCGACCCTCGGACCATAGTTAACTTAGAAGAGAGAGTGAGGACTAGTACTAGGCTCAGCATGGGACTTAGTACCAGTATTTTCGGAGTCATTGAGACGGAGTTTAAAACAGATGTGACATATCAAGGCGATTACACCGTGGGTACCTGGCTTTTTGTAGAGGGTGATAATGCCGATATTATTCGTCAAAATTCCTCGGGTGGTTACTATTTTGATCCTGGCGATCGCAAGGCAGTTAGAGTTTGTTCTGTGAGTGCCTCTTTGAGAATGGCTACTGAATTTTTAGGTAAGGTATTTATTGTGGCTGGAGGAGTTGATAAATCAAAGGCCTATGAAGGTTTAGAGGAGGTTCGTCAGACCTCTGAGGTAGTGGCTATTAATCCTGGGGATAGCCCAGAGGTGCATAAAAAAGCCTGCGCCGATTTTGCCGATAAAAAATATGCCGCTATTATGAAAAGTTTAAAAGGCTTAGCTGCCTCTAAAATATATTGGGATGAACTCAGTCAATGTAATCCTGCTGAAAAAGTGTCTGAAAATAGTGTGTGTGGACGTTGGCACAAAACATTGTTCCCTTCTGTGGTGGCATGGACAGTTCCTGTTTGTAAAAAAAGAACAGGACAAAAAAATTACTTCTGTACGATTCACTCCAAAAATGGCGGTGATTGTTCTATTGCAGATCCCATTACCAAGATATTGGTGACTAGTGGAATGTTTGAATACCCTTGTGCTGAGGGACTCTTTTGTAAGTTAATCAAGCCCGCGGGTTGGTTTAATTATGGAAAGGCTGAATGCCGCCCCATAATCAAATCCAATACGAGGCTTGAAGAATTCCACATAGAAAATCATAGGTAATATTTTCTAATTACAATAACTCTCTAATCTAAAAGTGAGGTAGGCGTGTCCTTGTCTAATCGTGTTTTTCTATCGTTGTTATTATGTGGATTCACTTTCACTCTCCAAACTATTTTTGCAAATCCAGATGGCATAAAAAAGGGTTCCTCCTCTCATGGACAGGCACCTATTCCAGTACTATCGATGAATAATTTAACACCAGCGATGATAGATAGGATTGTTAAGGTTGCCCGCAGGGATGCGGAGGCTATTTTTGGTGGCCCTGCCCATTTTCACACGATTCTTTTTGATAATGTCGGGGATACCAATGGGTGCAAAAACGCTTTTGGGGCTCGCGTAATTTTTGCTAATGCCAACTTAAGGGAGGCTGAACGGAGACCCTTCGCTATGTATACGATAGATCCTCTTCCCTCTTCTCAGACTAGGTGCTCTAACTCTATTCTTGCCGGTCCCAAATGGGTTGAGGATGTAAAGATACCGATATCGGGTACACGAAATATTGAAAAATCTTTAGGCAGTTTTGGCCGTAGTTCTACCACCTTTGGCATAAAGCTCTCGATGGAGGAGGCCTTTAAAAAGGCAAAACAGGAGAACCCAAAATTTGAAGGTCCACTAGGCATCTCAATTATCAATCCAGAAAACCAAATGATGAGGTCCAGTCCTTGGGCCATGATCTATGCGACTAGTTCACAAGGAACGGGGGTTGTTTACGTAAATCTAACCACTGGAAAAACTGCTAAATCGTTACGCCCAGTAAAAAATGAGTAGCATAATAATAGTTATACGACGATATGGATGTAGATGATCTGTTTTTAAAGAGGGCTGATCTCCGCAGTAATCTTTGATATCATGGGTGCCAATCCAAAAGAGGAATCATCTATGAATCTTTGCGTGGCCACTCTACAGCCTCATAATCGAAATGATAGTTTAATTGAAAATCTAGAGAGGGCTGAATCCTATCTTGATGCGGCAGTAAAGGCTGGAGCGAAGCTGGTCCTTTGTCCAGAATTCTTAGCCACCGGCTACATCTTCGAAAATAGTCTCTGGGATAAAGCAGAGCCAGCAGAAGGAATCACATTTGAATGGCTTCGGGCTAAAGCACGCCAGCACAGTATATTTATAGGTGCTAGTTTTCTTGAATTAAAGGGGGAGCACTATCTCAACACCTTTATTTTAGTTGATCCTTCAGGAAAAGAGGCCGGACGTGTTTATAAAGATCATCTTCCCTTTTATGAAAACTATTTCTGTAAGGCGGTTAGAGGCTCGCATATCATTGAATGTGATCTCGGTAAGATTGGCGTGGGTATCTGTTTTGAAAATCAACGACGGTTTTTGTACAACGAGTTTGCCAAGGAACGCCCCGATCTTATTTTAATGCCTCATTCAGCACCGGCCCCACTATGGCATCGATTTCTTGAACAGGCATTTACCGATTGTGTGTTGAGAGTTCCTCAGTTTTTTTCAGATCGTTTCGAGGTTCCCGTGATTCTTTCTAATAAGTCAGGCGAGGTGAGGAGTCGAACCCCTTTATTACCCGGTATTACCCTTCCTCTGCGATTTATCGGAGGGAGCACTATCTGCAATCCCGAAAATACCCAATCGATTACCCTGGGGAAGGAACCGGGAATGCTTTGCGAAACTATTGAACTAAGGCGCAAAGGGCGACCTCAGCTTGACACTATCAATCGTTCTTTTGTGATGGACCTTGGAACTATTTCAAAATTGGGCGTTCCTATTATTTCATCTATCGAAGGGGTAGGGCGACTACTTTACACCTACGGTCCCGATCGAAAACGCATGGCTCGCAAAGGTATCGATGATAATAATAAAACAGGTAAATCTCTGGCTTTTTAATACCGCGCTGACCGGAAAAGGCCCCATATCTAAACGGGTTTTTCAATTTAGAAACAAATATACCACAAACATATCAAACATGGTATTATAGTTTCATAATAGCTATGCGCAATAAAGGATTCAAAAGTAAGAAATCCAGGTTTATGGTCGCTCTGAAGCGACTTAAAGTCATGCCATCCCATGAAATTCATAAGTTCCAGCTCAGTCGGGCCACACTTTCTCGAATGAATGTATCCGGGGAGATCGTAAGTCTAGGGAGGGGGATTTACTCTCACCCATCCATTGACCCCTTTGTGGGTGCTGTCGTTGCAGCAAGGCTATACCCTGACGCAATCCTCTCCAATATTACAGCATTGGTAATATACAAACTTTCCGATGAGAGGGTAGATAAAATCGACATTGATATTGACCGCGCGCGCAGTATTCGAAATGATCTCTTTAATGTCCACCGTGTCGCAAAAAGCAAAAGGGTGGGTGTGACTAGACTGCTGTTTCATGGCTTTCGAATTAAAATCTATGACAAGGAAAGAACTCTTTGTGAGGCCTATCGCATCGATCCTGCCGGAGCTATCTTCTTTAAGGCGCTAAAGCGGTACTTAAAAACTTCCTCTCCCGATATAGAAAAGATCTCCAAATACGATCAAATTCTACGCACCCAAGTGCTAAGACATTTACGACAGGAGTGGGCCGATGCCTGAAAAGAAAGTCACATTTAGAAACCTCGCTAAGACTTGGGCTAATCAAAACGAACTGCATGGCGCTCATGCGTTTTTACGGTACGTCATGATGACTTTCGTTGAATGCCTTGCCTCTACTCTGATCAATTTGTTTTTAAAGGTGGTAACCTTTTGTGGCTGTATATTAAAACTCCTAGATCGACGGTTGATGTCGATTTCTCTACCAAAACTCTAAAGGATCACGCCAGAGTTAAAGAATTGTTAGATGCCGCATGCATGAAAGCCCCGAATGGTATTTCATTTACAGTCGTCTCCTTTAAAGAGATCACCAAGGTCACAGAACTCGCTGCAGATGTGAAAATTTCTTACCAAACTGAAGATGGTGCCAGCAATGCATTTGACCTAGATATTGTGTACAACCTCCAATCCCCAGCTGCCACACTTCCCTCTCCCATTCATGACAATCTGATGCTCCAAGTCTCGACGTTGGAGAACATAATAGCTGATAAAATTGCAGCCTCACATCGTTTCACTGGTGGCAACACGAGAATGAAAGATTTTGATGACCTATGGAGAATATCTCTCTCGCATATCAATATTAATAAAGCTCGCTTAAACGAGCACCTTATCGAACAAAAAGTTGATCCAAGTCTGGACTCGGCGTGGTCAAACCCCGAGACAGAACGATCATGGCAAGCCCATATAAAAAGATATCCCGATCTTCCCAAAACACTCATCAAGACCATCCAGATAGTGAACGAATGGCTTAAGAAAGTGTTGTACTGACCAGGTAAGAAACCACCCCGAATCCGGGCCCAGGGGGAAGGAGGAATGATTGAATATACGCCAACGCTTTAATAGCTTCTTTCAGCATCGCCTCCGCGTTTTTTTCTCCCATTCCTCGCTCTGGTCAAGGCTTTTGAAAAATCTTAACACTTTAGGTCAAGGGAGAGGTCTATTTTTTTAGAGGCCAAATTTCATTGAGTCGGCGATCTCTTCCGCATTGCGCTCGATAGAATTGATACCGTACTGGGTTTTTTTTGTAGTAGTCTTGATGATAAGTTTCGGCGGGATAAAATTTTCCAGCAAAGGTGATTTCGGTAGCGACCTTTGATTTTAATTTTGCCGATTTCAAAATAGTATCTTTGGTATCGATCGCAATTTTTTGTTGTTTCTTATTAAGGTAAAAGATCGCTGAGCGATACTGGTTTCCGTGATCGCAAAATTGAGCATTAACGGCTTCGGGATCTACATTATGCCAAAAAACCTCTAGTAATTGAGCGTAACTAATTTTCTGGGGATTAAACGTAATTTTAACCGCCTCGGCATGGCCTGTATTACCTGCAGAAACCTCCTCATAGGTTGGATTCAGTTTTGACCCCCCTGTATACCCAGACACTGCCGATAACACACCCTCAATCTCTTCAAAGGCAGATTCGACACACCAAAAACAGCCTCCAGCAAATAGGGCCTCTTCGGTGGTATTTTGAGAGGCAGGCTGGGCTAGTTCGGTCGAAGAAAAAAGGGCTAGTAGTCGGCCATAGCCCTGCTTTTTCATTTCGTTAAGAGGAACAAATCGTAGTGAGGCAGAGTTCATACAATATCTGAGGCCAAGAGGCGCTGGGCCATCCTTAAAAACATGCCCTAGGTGTGAATTAGCTATCTTTGAACGCACCTCAGTGCGGGTAGATAAGAGCGAGGTATCATCTATAGTGAACACTGAAGAATTCTCGATCGGTTTTGTGAAGCTGGGCCAACCGGTTCCTGAATCATATTTATCTAGCGAGCTAAATAGGGGATCACCAGAAACGATATCTACAAAAATTCCAGGAGCCTTACTATTCCAATACTCATTTTTAAAGGGGGACTCAGTTTGTGATTTTTGTGTAACATCATATTGCAACGGGGTAAGTTTTATTTTTAATTCTGCATCGGAGGGTTTTATAAAGGGTGGCAGATCTGTAGCCAAGGCTGTGGTGGCTAAAATTGAAATGAAGAGATTGAAAAAAAAAGCTAGAATCGACATAGCACTAAATCCTATTCTTCCTGCCTTTAGTAGCAAATTTATTTTTTCACACAAAGCATACGGTACCGCTCATAGTCTAAGACTCTCATACGCTCTTCATATCGATTCGTTACAATATGGGAGGTGTTACCGTCGGAATCATTTCCCATCCAAATCCACTCGAAGGCCTGAATAGATTCTGCGAAGGCCTTATTTTTATTAGCATCAAAAAGTCCGTACTGAACCGCCTCATAAAACTCGTCCTCGGAGGGTAAACGAAACCCCATCATGGTGCATCTCTCCTTGGCTTTATCAAAGCGAGTTTTGTTGGGATGAAAAGTCCAGGTGAGCCCATCCCCGTCTGTCCAGGTGGTTGGCATGGGGTCGGCTAATACGATTAAGGGAAAAATTAATAATAGAGCGAATAGGCATTTCATAAGATGTAGACCTCAAGTTGGAGTTAACTTTAAAAAGATAGTAAATTTAATCCTACAAGTTTGAAATGATCAACATAAAAAGTGGAACTCTCTATTAGCGAGACTTGAATTTATGAGTGAGGTGTTATTTAAAAATAGAGTTGTGCAATACTCTGTGAGATTTCCCATGGATTGGCATTAGATCTATTAATCAAGACTAAAATAGCTAGGTTTTTTTCTGGGAATCTATCGATTGCCGTTCTGAAACCGATCGTACTTCCAGTATGATATTGGTGAATCCAGCCTTTAAAAGTATCTAGCATCCAACCAAATCCGTAAGAGGTGAAGGAACCGTCATTTAATTTTCCTTTAGAGAAGGCAGTTTCCTGTAGGGAATTTGAAATTAATAGGTTGTGATGAATAGAGTTTTCCCAAAGTATCCAATCGCTAGCAGAGGTATAAACTCCTCCATCACCTTTAGTCGCACTGGTAATGCTTTGATCTGTTTTTGTGAAGGTAGTTCCTAGCTTGGTATAACCATACGCCCGATGGGTAATTAAAGTTTCTTCCCCTTCATACATCTGGGTGTTTTTCATTTGTAGAGGATTGAAAATATTTTGTTTTAAAAACTGTGAAAAACTTTGTTCTGTAATTAGCTCTACAATTAGCCCTAATAAGACATACCCTCCATTACTATAGCGGTACTGGGATCCTGGAAAAAAGTAGAGTCCTGTTTGTTGCTTTAACAGATCCAATACCTCAGCATCACTTATCTGAGATAGTTGGGATGTGGGAATGAGAGTCTCATAATCAAAAAGACCAGAGGTGTGATTAAGCAGATGGCGTATGGTGATATCCCTTGCGTAGTCTGGAAAGTCGGGAACGATCTCTTGAAGCTTGGTATTCAGGCTGAGTTTGTTTTCTTGAACTAATAATAAAATAGCTGTCGCAGTAAATTGTTTGGTTAACGAAGCTAACCGAAAATTAGTTTGTAAAGTTACCGGGGTTTTCTCCTCTAGATTTGCTAACCCATAGCCTCGACTGTAAGTAACGCTGCCATTTTGAATAATAAGGACACTCGCTCCTGGAGTATCGGAGTGATTATAATCTGAGAAGTAATTATCGATACCTTCATGAGTAGGATTAGCAAACGTGGGCTTCCCTAATAATAGAGGTGGTATCAACAGAAGGGGGATTAGAAAAAAAAAGGGGCTAAACTTGCTCATGCATCGATAATAGGAGGGGGTGTTTCTTTATTAGCATTATGTTTTTTAGCTTTTGTTGTTTTTGGATTATCAAAGGCTAAAAGCGCGGCCTCGAGATCTTCATAAATATGAAAAGGGTATTTTCCTGTTCTATAAGCATTAAAAATTTTATCAAACTCAGTTGATACGTGGATCATTTTTGGGTTCGGAGATAATAAGAGCAGGTCCTTCATCGTAGTGATAAAATGGTTAATCCCACTTGAACCCACAAACCTTAATTTTTGAAAATTGAAAACAAGGCGGGTTTCGGGCTGTTTTTTCAGGATGTTTTTACAGGCCTCTTGAAAGTGAACTGTGGTCTCAAATTCTAAATGACCTTCAAGTTCAAAAACAACTACTTTACCGTCTTGCTTTGCTCGCATTATCATAGGGGTTCCTTAGGAAGAGAGTGAATGAGATGACATGTAAATTATACATCATTGCAACCCCATTGGGTAATCTTGGAGACATAACGCTTAGGGCAATTGAAATATTTAAAACGGTGGACACCTTTTTTGCCGAGGATAGTAGAGAGTTTCACCGTCTTCTCATGGCGTTAAATATACCCAACCAGGGAAAAAGGGTCTTCTCTTATGCTTCGCATAATTTGAAGGAGGCGACAGATCAAGCCATTGGAATATTACTGGAGGGTAGGTCGGTGGGCCTGGTGACCGATAGGGGAACTCCAGCCATTTCAGATCCAGGTTCAAGATTGGTGAAAAGAGCCCATGAAGAAAAAATTCCGGTGATTCCCATTCCAGGTGCCTCTAGTGTGACGACCTTAATTTCTGTCAGTGGCATGGAAACTACCTCATTTGAATTTGCAGGTTTTTTACCCACTCAAGATAAACAACGCAATCAATTGTGGGAGTCGATTGCTAGAAAAAATATTCCATTCGTATTTTTTGAATCCCCAAAAAGAATTAGCGACACGGTGCTAGAGCTGAAAAAACAATTTCCACAGGGCGAGCTTTTTATTGGAAGAGAGATGACCAAAAAATTTGAGGAATATCGGTGGTTTTCCCTAGCCGATATTCCCTTAGATTTTATGCCTCAGCTAGGTGAATTTGCCGTTATTTTAGTGCCAGGAAATAAGGTCGTTGCTGAGGATTGGGAAAAGGAGATCGCTCTTAGAGTGGCCTCTGACAAAGAATGGGCAAAGGAGATCTCTAAACGATTTGGCATGACCTCCTCAGAAATATATAATGCGTTGCAAAAAATAAAATCGAAGTAATAATGAAGAGAATCACACATTCTGTCGAAAAGTAGAGTGTGAAAACCTTTCTTATTATTTTATTTTTTTCAATCGTAGTTTCCAATCGAGCTGAAGCTACAGTCACCGGAACTGTAATTCAGGTAGCTCGTCGATTAAGAATGACCTATCTAGAACCCTTGCCGCCCAAGGATTTTTTTATCGATATCGGTGAACGAGATGGGCTTAAAATTGGAGATACTATCGAGGCATTTCGGTATGTTCCAGTACCTAATCGAATGTCTTCAGGGGACTGGCACGTAATGCGAGTGAGCCTTGGCGAATTAAGACTTAAGCAGGTAGGAGAGTCTACCTCGGTGGCAAGATTTGAGAGGGATAGAGAAATTAGTTCCCTTCCAGCTATGGATTATCAAAGCCTAATGCTTGGGGATCAGGTGATACTTAAAACAGGGTTGCCTTTTAAGTAGGCCCCTTTAAAATCAAAGATACGCATGGAACACACATTGTTACTTAATGCAGGATTTGAACCTTTACGTGTGGTGTCTTGGCAACGGGCCTTTATCTTAGTTTTTCAGGATAAGGTGGAGATTCTCGAAGAGTATTCTTCTAGTATTAATACCGTTAGTCGAAGTTTTAAAATTCCTGCCGTAATAAAACTGCGTCGGTGGATAAATCTTAAAAAACAGGTTCCAGTGATTCGATTTTCTAGAGCCAATCTTTATTCTAGAGATGAACATCGGTGTCAGTACTGTTACAAAAAATTCGCGGATAAGGACCTCACTATGGACCATGTGAAACCCTCGGTGCGAGGAGGAAAAAAAACATGGGAAAATATAGTCACCGCCTGTATGAAATGTAATCAGAAAAAAAGTGATAAAACTCCGATAGAGGCTGGGATGAAGTTACTTAATAAACCGCGAGTTCCTAATTGGTTGCCAGGGTTATACACGCCACTTCAAACGAGGGCCTTAAATCATCTCTGGGATCCCTATTTAATAGTAGTGGGAAATACTCAACATCAAATCACCGCTTAGATATCAATTCCTTCAAAAACTAATCTAGAGAGTATTTTCGTCTGAGAGGCAAACTCTGAAACGATCTGGTGATATTTTGGATCGATCAACTTTTTATAAAATACTTTGGTAAGGTTATTAAAATACCAACCCACATCCCGCCCCGGTACCGGATACTGAGCCCATACCTGTAGCGCTGAAAATTTAAGATCATGAAGGAGTACCGAAAGCTCCTCTAGCTCTTCGCAGGCGATAATAAAAACTGTAGCAGGGGGGAGAGTTTCCATTTTATTTAAATAGGCTTTTTTTATCTCCGACCATTCTATTTTGTGATCTGCTATTTCTGGAGGGTCTTGAAAAGCTCTGACAAGATCTGCCACTATTTTTCCGAATGACAGCTCAAGCTCATCACAGGTGACCCCCGCAGAGATGGTATCGTGTAGTAATGCGGCCTGCGCTTCAGACTCATTACCCCCATAAAAAAGGACTAACGAAGCCACCCGCAAAGGGTGGTACAAAAAGGGTCTCTCCGTTTGCTTCCATTTTTGATTGCCATGGATTTTTTGCGCAAAATCGAAAGCTAGTGTGAGTGGCAAAAAATTCATACCAAACTCAACTTAAGCAGGAACCACTTTGGAGATCATCATCTTTATTTTCTCTTTAGGCTGATTTCCAACGAGTTCATTTACCTTTTTACCATCTTGAAAAAGAATCAAGGTAGGAATGCCACGAATTCCAAATTGTCCTGGAACTGTTTTGCAATCATCTACATTGACCTTAGCAAAACGTACCTTGCCTTGAAATTCGGTAGCTAATTCCTCAATGATAGGAGCTAAGGCACGGCAAGGCATGCACCATTCTGCCCAAAAATCTACTAAGATGGGGGTGGAGTCCTTTTCCACGGCATCAGAAAAGTTAGTGTCATCTAGATTTGTAATGTTTTTATTCGTCATGGGTATTTCTCCTGTGAGTCAATCTATGAAGTATTATTGAAGTATCTTTAGTCGAATTCAAGGTATTTATAAAGTTTATCCTATCGACCCAAAATCTATTTTATCGTATTCGGGTCATCCACTCGACAAGATCGATCTTTGTTACAATTTTTTGAGGCTTTTTTTGTGCATCAACTACGACAGCACAACTAGTTCTCATTAAAGTATCGTGTAGGGAATCTAACGGGGTTGTCTCGTCTACACAGGCTACCGATCGGTCGGTGACCATGTACACATAGCTGTCACCTGTGACCTGCTTAGAGGAGAACACCTGCAAAATATAGTCCTCGGTCAATAGGCCTAAGAGCCAACCGTCTTGAGTCACTGGAATTTGCGAAATGCCTTTATCTTTCATTAATCGAATAGCCGTTGAAATTTTTTCGGTGTGTTCCAGTGTGATTAGACTGTTTCTATCCTGCTGCCGAATTAATTCGGACACCGTGCCATTAAGAGTGGGAATACTTGAAAATTTATTTTCCTTCATCCATTGATTATCTATGAACTTCGTCATGTAGTTCCGAACTCCATCGGGAAGAATCACGACGCAATTTTGCCCTTCTTTAAGGCTATTGGCCGCCTCTAAAGCCCCGTACATGGCTGATCCACAAGACCCACCACAAAGAAGTCCCTCCTCTCGGATCATCCGACGAGCTAAGGTAAAAGACTCTCTATCGGTAGTTTTAATCCATCGAGTGACTAGAGAAAGATCTAAAACATCGGGGAAAAAATCATAACCAATTCCCTCTACTTTATAGGGAGCAATTAAGGTGCCTCCACCTAAAATAGACCCTACAGGATCCACTCCAATGATCTGTACATTGGGATTGTGTTCTCTAAGACGTTTAGCAACTCCAGTAATAGTTCCGCCGGTGCCGGCCGACATCACTACCATGTCTACCTTGCCATCTAGATCTTTAATAATCTCTTCAGCGGTCGTATCATAGTGGACTTGAGGATTAGAGGGGTTTGCGTATTGGTCCAAAACGTGGGCATTGGGGAGCTCTTTTTTTAGTTTTTTTGCGACTCCAATATGACTTTCTGGAGAGTCCCAGGCGGCTGCTGTAGGAGTTCGAATAATTTCTGCTCCTAAAGCCTCTAGAATAACCTGTTTCTCTCGGCTCATTTTTTCAGGCATTGTTATAATGATTCTATAGCCCCTAACAGCTCCAGCTAAAGCAATGCCAATACCGGTGTTGCCACTTGTGGGTTCAATGAGAGTATCACCAGGTTTGATACGGCCAGATTTCTCAGCATCCTCTACCATGCGCCAACCAATACGGTCTTTAATGGATCCGCCCGGATTTAAAAACTCACATTTTGCATAAAGATTACATTTTAAATGCGAGGCCAATCGATTTATTTTTACGAGAGGGGTTCTTCCGATAGCGCCTAAAATATTTTTGTGTAGCATGGTGACTCCTAAAGAATGGAGCCTATCAAACTATTGAGCTTAGTCAAAGGGGCACACTTAGATTAATTTTTCAAAGTCTCTAACGTAGGTTCCCCAGCTCCAATCTCGGCTAGCAAATTGAGATTTTGCCTTTTGAGATAATTTTTTTCTGATTTCGGGATCAAAGGCAGCTTTCAATTGGGCTGCTAAAGCTTCGGGATTAAATGGAGGATAATAAAGGGCTCCATCTTGACATATCTCACGATTAATTTCGGTATCGGCCGCGATAAGGGGGACTCCATGACTTAAAGCCTCCACTAGGGGATATCCAAAACTCTCTAAGATAGACGGAAACACAACCAGTGTTGAGTTTTGATATAGGTAGGTCATTTCATGATGTGACACCATTCCAATAAAGGTGACCTCATTCTGAATTTGCTCATTCTGAATTAACTTTAAAAAAGGCTCCTTACTCTCAGGCCACTCCTCTAAAGAGCAGGTAAGTAGGCATCGAAAATCCAGATGGTAAAGGCGCTTCAGTGCCCCTAGTCCTTGAAGCAAAATGTCATACCCTTTGTGGGCCGCTAAATGGGAAGGGTATAAAAAAATAGGGCAGGGTGTTTGGAATAATGTAATTAAAGTTTGTTTAACCGGAATTAAGGGCGGAGGTGGTAACTCTATGGCATGAGGAAATATGGTAAATTTTTCGGGATCTAAACCTTTGAATTGTTCGATAATTCGATCGCGCATCGATTGAGAGGGAACCACGATCATCTTCGCCCGCTTCATTAAAAAGTAGGAAAGAAACCTCCTTAACAAAAGAGGTGGTTTTTTAGAAAAGGGTAGTTGCTGGTAATACCACCTAGAAAAGTAAATTAGGTTTCTCTGGAAAACAATAGTTTTAGCACCCCAAAGCGGTCCGAAATTAGTGAGTGAAACCACCGTATCTATGTTTTTGAGTTTGAGATAAATCGGAAGCAGAAGATTATCAAAAATAAATCTCATTATAAAAGAACTCGAAAGACAATTAGGTAGAGAGATAAAGGTGATGTGTTTCACCTCGGGCGGCTTTTTTATTTTATTTCTTATTAAAATAATATAGTGAGGCCTGGTGATGAGGATCGATTGCGATTGAGACAGTGCTGGAAGAAAATGGGTCAAATGTCGAAGTGCACCTCCCATATCGGCCCCTAGTGCATGTATGAGTACTCTCTTAGCTGTGACTGGTTGAACCATAAAGTGAATTGTACCAGAATTGACTTAATCCGAAATATAGGGAAAGAGATTCATGATTTTAGTTGTAGGTTGTTTATCGATCGGTAAAGACTTAAAGTTTTTAGGAAAGTCTCTGACATTTCGAAGCAAACCTGGGTCGATATCGTAGGGATCTTTTCTTAGTAGGTCCTTAAGTTTTTGCGTTTCAGGCTGCTGTTTTGATGAGTGTCTCCATTGGTAAACGCGGACTAAACATTCATCCAGAGTTCGGTCCTTGGCATCGCCATAATAAACAACAAATAATCCACTCCCGATATAAACGATATTACATCCCTCAAGTCCGTTCTCTTCAGCAGAGTCGTTATCGGAGTTTTTAATCCAACCCCAATCACCTGGTACCCAATTATTTCCTGGCACGTCAAAGTGGCGATCAACTAAAGTTCCTTCACGAGTCATTAATTTTTTTGAAGGACCCTTCATGGCCATGGTGGCATAGGGGTGGGGCTGGGTCACGCTATCTAAATAGGCGGTCATCACAGAGTCTTTTTTGACGTTTTTAAAGTAATCTAAGATTCCCTGTGCCATTATTTGTTGGCAAGCTCTCGTACAACCGATCTCATATTTAAAATTTCCGATGAAAGCATCGGCTACAGCTTCAGTACTAGAGACCCCTTTTTGAAGATTTCCGTCGATATTCCACTTCTCACGATTGATAAGAGAGGTTCCTGAATCTGGAAACTCCCACATGGCGCGAATTCCCCAATGAATAATATTTTTTCTGATCTTAACCTGTTCCATCACCTTATCAAAAGAGCAGTAGCCATGATCAAATTCGAAGAGTCTTCCATGCTGAAGCATGGCGGCTAAAATTTCCTTTTCACCTGCGTGTTTATAGTCTTTAAGGTTTCCATCTTTATCTTTAACCTTATCGATATCGTCGACTAATTTTAATTCGGCACGTTGATTTAAGGTTAAGGTATCGGTATCGGTCGAGGGGGTATTTAGAACTAAACGTAATTGGGTGCCTTCAGCAGAGAGGTGAGTTTTAACCTGAATTTTAGGTTCTAACCAACCATAAGAGCCAAAAAGTTTCTCGAAGTCTAATTTAATTTTCGTGATCTCCTCTTGAGTGCAGGTAAAACTAATCCCAGAGAGGGGACTGGAATTGATCGGTCTAGTTAAGACGACTCCACTATTTTCGTGAGAGGGCTCACTCGTTTCCGCTAGAACTTTTAAAGGTGTCAGGCATAAAGGTATAGCTAAAAAATAAAATAACTCGCGTATCATCACAACATCCTCTTAATCTGGGGCTCACTTCATCACTTAGCTATGAGTTTGCAAATTAAGCTCCAACACTAGGGGTAGCTGAACCCATCCGATGACTCTATTTCAGTGACCATAAGTGGCCTTAGAGTGTCTAGACTCTCTAGGAATACAGTAAGTCCAATTCTCGAACCCTATTATCAGGTATTGCCTAGTACCACGGCGGGAGAGGGGATCTATTTTGAACAGAAACTAACTGAATAATTGTTTCACAAAGTGTTTTATTATGGAAAGATAGTTACCAAAATTATTTGTTCAATAGGATTATCTACCTTTCTATTATGGATGTTTCCAAATTAAACATTTATCCTTTGGGAGATCAGGCCGTCACTATTCAATTGAGTGACCAAATTGATCCATCTACCAATCAACAAGTGGTCCAAATTTTTCATTATTTGCAAAACCAATCCCTAAAATGGATCACCGATATTATCCCAGCCTATTCCAGCATTACGATTGTATATGATTTAGCATCCCTACCGTCCCCATCCACATTTTCAAGCAGATATGAATGGATTAAATCTATTTTAATTCAAAATATTGAATCGATGAATACCACCATTATGTTCGGTAGGCAGATAAAAATTCCGGTTTGTTATGATCTATCTGTGGGGCCAGATTTAATAGAGCTTTCTCAGCATTGCAAACTTTCAATAGAGGAGGTGATTTATAAACATACACAGCAATCCTATACCGTTTATATGATCGGTTTCTTACCTGGGTTCCCCTATATGGCATCGATAGATCCTAGCATACAAATGAATCGTAAAGCAGAACCCAGACAAAAGGTTCCCAAGGGTTCGGTGGGTATTGCGGGTGCGCAAACAGGTATTTATCCTCTGGATTCTCCTGGAGGATGGCAAATAATTGGGCAAACACCTATGAACCTATTCAATCTATCTACTCCAAATCCTTGTTTGTTGGCCCCTGGGGATAGCGTCGAATTCTATGCTATTTCATTAGATGATTTTTTGAAAATAAAGAGCATTGAAAACACATGAGCATTCAAATTATTAAGCCAGGATTATTCAGCACCATTCAAGATGAAGGTAGAAAAGGCTTTCAGCATCTGGGTATCAATCCTAATGGAGCCATGGATATTCGAGCCATGCAAATTGCTAATGCATTGGTATTAAATGATGTTTCCCAAGCGATACTGGAATTCTATTTTCCCGGACCTGTTTTAAGGTTCACTCAACCTGCAGTTATTGCATTAAGTGGGGCAGATTTTTCTGCCGAAATAAATGGAGTTAAACTATCGATCAACCAACCTCTTTTGATCTCCGCAAATACGACAATCCAATTTGGATCAAAAAAATGGGGCCAAGTAGGTTACTTGTCTGTCCAGGGAGGATTCCATTTAACTCAATGGCTTAATAGTTACAGCACCAATGTAAAGGCAGCCGCTGGTGGATTCGAAGGAGGTATTTTAAAGCCTGGTCAGACCATTGACCTAAACCTTAAAACTTCCAATAAAGACACCAGTAAAGAATTTTCCATTATTCCATGGAAGGGTTCGGTGAAAGATTTTTATCATTCAAATGCGTTACAATTTATTCCAGGATATGAATTTAAAAAACTGACAGCTAGTTCACAAGAACTGTTTTCATCCTCAGTGTTTAGCCTATTAGGGCAATCTGACCGAATGGGTTATCGATTAAAGGGACCGTCGCTTGAGTTATCAACAAATAACGAAATGATATCTTCTGCAGTTACCAAAGGTACCGTACAACTATTCCCTAGCGGCCAATGCGTTGTATTAATGGCAGATCATCAAACCACCGGTGGTTATCCAAGAATGGGACATATTATCGCTGCAGATTTACCAACCCTTGCACAAAAAACAAGGAATGATGCCATTTATTTTAAACCCACATCCATTGATCAAGCGGAAAAATTATTCCTAGAGCAGGAGCAACATTTGCACAAATTTACAAATGCCTGTAGCTTACAGCTCGATGCATACCATAGACATTAATTGCGATTTAGGAGAAGGATTTCCGAATGATGCAGAACTGATGTCCTATATCAGCTCTGCCAATATTGCGTGCGGCTATCATGCAGGAGACGATGACAGCATTAAGCGAACCATGGCTCTTTGTTTGAGAGAAGAGGTCGCCATTGGGGCACATCCTGGATTTAATGATAGGGCCAATTTTGGAAGAACCCACATTCAACTTTCAGATTGTGAGTTGTATGATCTGGTGGCCCAACAAATTACATTGGTGCAAGATCATTGCAGAAGAGAAGGTTGTCTATTGCATCATGTAAAACCACATGGTGCCTTGTACAATATGGCAGCAGCCAATGAAACCATGAGTGGTATTATTGCTTCGGTAATAAAAGAATTAGATCCTTCACTGTATTTGTATGGCTTAAGTCATAGTTATTTAATAAAAGAGGCAAAAAAAATAGGAATAAAAACCGTTTCAGAAGTTTTTGCAGATAGAAGGTACTTATCAGATGGAACACTAATGCCAAGATCAATTCCAAATGCAGTAATGGATAATACCGACGAGGCCTTGGCCCAATGTTTACAAATGATAGAAACAAAAACAGTAGTTGCCATAGACAATACTATTGTCCCCATAGAGGTAGGTACTATTGGTATACACGGTGATGGAGAATATGCCGTTGATTTTGCAAAAGCCATACACCATTCGTTTACTAAAAATAATATTCACCGTAAAACACCAGGACAATGAAAAAAAACAGATCTTCTGCGATTACCGGTGCTGCATTCTTAATGGCCACCTCTGCAATAGGCTCGGGATTTCTTACACAAACAACAGTTTTTACTCAAGAGTTAGGGGCAAGTTTTGGCTTTGTAATATTGCTTTCTGTATTACTGGATATGGGTGCTCAATTAAATATTTGGAGAATCATTGCAGTCACTGAAATGAGGGCGCAACTCATTGCCAATACCATGGTGCCGGGCTTAGGTTATTTTTTGTCTGGATTAATCGTATTGGGCGGGCTTGCATTTAATATTGGCAATATTGGTGGATGTGGATTAGGGCTCCAGGTATTAACTGGAATTGATCCTTGCTACGGAAGTGCTTTTAGTTGCCTAATTGCACTTTTGATTTTCTGGAATAAGGAAGCGGGTATCATAGTAGATCGCTTTACCAAATCATTGGGAATGCTGATGATATTTCTTACTCTCTATATTGTATTTAAAGCAAACCCACCCATTGCGGAGGCGATTCACTATAGTTTTATCCCAGATAAACTTTCGGCAATGGCAATTGTAACATTGGTAGGGGGAACCGTGGGTGGCTATATCAGTTTTGCTGGAGGTCATCGTTTATTGGATGCGGGGATTAAAGGAGTCGCGGCTTTAAAAGATGTCAATAAAAGTGCTGTCACAGGAATTATCATAACAGCCACAATGCGATTTTTATTATTCTTTGCCGCCTTGGGTATTATTACAAAAGGGGTAACGCTTGATCCCAGTAATCCCCCCGCAGCAGTTTTTAAATTGGCAGCTGGTGAAATAGGGTTTCGTTTTTTTGGTGTTGTAATGTGGTGTGCTGCAATTACCTCTGTAATTGGTGCCGCCTATACTTCAGTTTCATTCTTAAAAAATTTTCATTCCGCTATTGAGCAGTACGAACGAATAGTAATAAGTGCTTTTATTATTTTAGCAACTTTTGTGTTTAACAGGATAGGCAATCCTGTGAAAATATTGGTAACAGTGGGCGCTTTGAATGGATTGATTTTACCAATTGCTTTATCAGTGATGTTAATTGCAGCAAGACAAACTAAATTAGTACATGGCTATAAGCATCCGATCTGGCTGCAAATTGCTGGATGGCTGGTAGTAGTGATAATGAGTTGGATGGGTTATCTTACTATTGCAAAATGGATGGCTCAATAGACTTGCTAGAGCAACTAATTAGAGCCGCTGATCTTAGGTGAGTTAAATGGCGGATTCGATGACTTTGGTTTGATTCCATTCACTTACGGAGAAAAGTAGCCAAAAATAGCCAAACCTCAAGAAATGTCGCGAAACTTCGGGAAATCGGCCAGCGATAAATTTACAAGGGAGATGTTCGATAAGCCTGCTTAAACGCTAGCCGATGTTCAATCCAGTAAATTTTCGCTTATCGATGTTGAAATTCACCCGCTCGGCCGAATGGATCGGTGTAGATCCCCAGACCTGTATGCAAGTGCCAGTACAACTGAAAATCAATCAGGGGAAAGCGGAGTTTGGCGGGGCGGATGGGAGTGAGCCAGCCGAGGCCTCAGTCATTAAAGCGGAAAAAGGATTGGGTTTCGCCCTGAAGAAAGAGAGAGGAATCGCCGAGTCCATCCAATGTGCTACGGTAGAAGGCTACTCTGCAAAGCTCAAAGGCAAAACCTATCAGATCATTCTAACTGCCAACTATATCGGCGACGACGATGCCGACTGCAAAACCAAGGGACTTCTACCGGTCACGGTCCAACTGGGCAAAAAGATAGAGTCCACTTGGAAAGAGAATTTCTGCAACCTGCCGCGCCACGGTCTCGCGAGCGGAGATATGCGAGTGAATTGGGCGGGAGATCTCGACGGCGATGGAAAGCTAGATCTCCTTCTGCGCTTGCCCTCGCACCCCATGGCCGCAACATACCTGTTACCTCTTTCCACGCATACCAACGACCACCGGATTTTTTCGTTTTCGCGTCCCGGGAATCCTGGGTGCTGATCACCCTAACGATTTAGGCGCTCCAATTAATTTTAAAAGCTACCGAGGACAGTGTCGCTAACCGAACATCATCGACCAGCCGAAATACCAAAAAACTTTTGTCCCTGCGCTATTAGCTTGGAATGAAACTATTTCCAGGATTTAAAAGTGCGCAATTTGCACTCCGTTTTGCACGGGTGCTAATTCCAATATAATCAAGCATCTATCTGTTCATTATAAATAGCTGTTCATTTTAAAATGAACAGTGTGCTATAGTGAACAGTATGAAGGGTCAGTTTCTTATCGCTTCCAGAACGCCCCCGACAGAGCGCGACATCTACGCAGATAAGTCGGCCCTTGTCCTTGCTTGGCTCCTAAGAGCTGACTCCGTAAATCGAGACTTTTCTCTACGTGAGGTAGCAGGAGCAACTGGAGCTAGCCTTGGACTTGTGCAGGCCGTACTTGAAGCGCTCGTGCGCGATGGGTGTCTTGTTACAGTGGGATTAAGAACTGCGAAGCGGTTTAGGCTCAAGGATTCCCGGACGATTTTAAAGAGTTGGACAGAACGGTACAGCATCGTCAAAAAGTGCAAGATGTGGAACTATCGGTCAGCTCTAAAAAATCGCTTGGAATTAATAGATGTGCTCAAGCGCTCTAACTTTCACAAGAAAACAGCTCTCGCACTCCATTCTGCGGCTGACGTACTGGGCTTTAAGAATACAAACCTACAAACTTTAGAGCTCTATCTCTTAGATCCAAAGATAAAGACCGGGCTCGAAAAAAAACTGGAACTTGAACCTCAGGAAAGAGGGTATGAAGTTCTTCTCATTAGGCCGTTTTATAAAAGTATCTTGGCCAAGGAGGCGGAAGCGACAAAGTCCGCCCCTCTTCTCAAATCCCCCGCTCTTTTGACCTTTCTGGATCTTTACAATTTCCCTTTACGCGGTAGAGAACAGGCAGATTTTATGGCCGAAAGGGTACCAGAACTGAAAAAGATCCATAAGAAAGGATAGGAATGGCAGGGAATTTCGAAAAAGAAGAAAAAATCCTTACGGAATTTCTTAAATCCATCGGTCCTTGGCGGAAACACATTGTGATTGGAGGCGGATACGCGCCCATCATTTACAAGCTTTATTTCGGTGAAAGGTCTAAGGGAAACCCGCCCGTTGGAACGCGAGATCTTGATTCGCTCCTTCCACGCAAAGTTCCGGCAGCTTCAAGCCGAAACATCGCGACATTCTTGAAGGATGCGGGCTTCGAACGCATTTTTCGCGATAGGGAGAGTCCCCCGACCGAAGTCTACGTGAAAGACATCGAAGGCGACGAAGTTGAAATCGAGTTTTTGACTGATGATTCAACAAGAGGCGACAAGACTGAAAACGTCAGTATCGCCGGTGTTGTCGCTCAACCTTTGAGTTTTCTGAAACTGAGCCTCAAAGAAACGCTCGACTTCGAAACCCAAGCTGGTGAAACCGGCAAGGTTGTCTCTCCGGGCGCTTGGATCTTTCACAAAGGACTGACGTTTCCTAGACGGTCGAGTGGAACGAAATATTACAAAGACCTCTATGGCATTTGGTACGCAGGAAATCAGATTGGAAAATTTTCTGAGAATGCCCTCAAGGACCTTAAAAAGCTTCGAAAAGAAAATCCTGCATGGTCGAAGACATTCTGCCAAAACCTGAGTAACTGGCTTAAGGACGCGTCGCCGAGTGACTGGACAAAGCTTGAAGCACAAGATCCATTTGGCGTTTTAAAGAGGCTTGGATTTGAAAAACTCGTAAAGGATTTTTGATTTCGGCGTGGAACACTCGTACAACACACCTCAAGCGTAGCCAATTTGTAGCCAAAAAATAGCCAACTTGAGAAATGCTGTGAAATGTTGTGAAACGGGAGGCCGCTGGTCAGGCTCAGTGATGCTGGTGAATCCAGCATTTAGTTACAGTTAGTTAGATGAATCATCCAAAGTCAGTCGAAATCAAATGGCGGAGAGAGAGAGATTCGAACTCTCGTTACGATTTCTCGTAAACACGCTTTCCAGGCGGGCGCCTTAAACCACTCGGCCACCTCTCCTTGATATAAAATTTAAGCCTATTTATGAG
>JABMMY010000179.1 GCA_013205415.1 Deltaproteobacteria bacterium | reverse complement strand
TTTTTCGTGCGCATCGATCGGCCAGAGGAGGCTGTCTTATGCTTAATATTTAGTCACCTGTATAAACTCTCTTTTCTACAGGGGCTCATTCTCTTTTTAAACGGTGAGGGTGTGATACCTGGAGCTTAAATAGCAGGGGCCTATCCCTAGCGACGCCGCAGATGGAAAGATCAGCAATTCGACCAAATTACACCCCACTGTAAAAATGACTTGTCTAAATTACATCGCACTGTAAAATAGACATCTATGCGGTACCTACATTCGCCTATCGAAAAAGATCTCAAAAAAAAGATGGTGTTCCTTGCGGGTCCTCGCCAGGTTGGAAAGACTACACTGGCGGAGAAAATAATGTCTGGGTATGAAAACGCCACCTATCTCAATTGGGATAATCCAGAACACAGAAGCACTATTCAAAAGCGATTGTGGAATAAGGAAACAGATTTTCTTGTTTTTGACGAATTGCATAAAAAAAAGAATTGGAAGTCTTGGATTAAGGGAATATATGACGTAGAAAAAAAACAACGAAAATTCCTAATTACCGGTAGTGCTAGGCTGGACGTATACCGCCGAGGAGGAGACTCTCTACAGGGCAGATACCATCATTGGCGACTACATCCTTTTACTCTTGATGAAAATCCGAACCAAAAATGCGATGAGAATACCCTAAAGACATTGTTAGAATTTGGCGGATTTCCCGAACCCTTTCTCTCTCAAGACAAGGTGGAGGCCGCGAGGTGGCGAAGAGATCGCTACGAACGTTTAATTAAAGAAGATATTCGCGATCTTGAATTTGTTAAAGATATACAAACACTCTCCTTATTTAGCGATCTAATTAAAGAACGTGTGGGTTCCCCTATTGCGTTGTCAAATCTAGCTAACGATTTAGAGATCTCTCCACTGACTGCCAAACATTGGCTAGCGGTCTTGGAGACGATGTATTATACTTTTGTTCTTCGTCCGTTTTCCTATAAAATAGCCCGCTCGACGCTAAAACAACCAAAAGTCTACCTCTATGATACTGGAGAGGTTCAAAGCGACGCGGCAAAAGCAGAAAATCTTGTCGCGTGCCATTTGCTGAAGCGTATTCATTTTCTCCAAGATGCACTTGGCGAGCGCATAGACCTTCAATTCATTCGTGACAAGGACGGAAATGAGGTTGATTTTGCAATTATCAAAGATAGAAAGGTGATCGAACTCTATGAAGTAAAACTGTCGGACGGCAAAATTGACCCCTCATTAAAAATGTATACAAAAAAACTTCGGCCGCAGAAATCATATCAGGTCGTTTTTAAATTAGATAAACCCTATGAACATGATGGAATTAAGGTTCTCTCTCCGCTGGACCTCTTTCGCATTCCAGTTTGGTAAAATAATCCTAGCATTAACATCAAAATGGCAATCAATGGAGGGGGTATTGGGTCGAGTTGAGGTATAAAACGTATTTTGTATTTTAAAAAATTGTTGCCGATGATGGCCGAATGAGTACCATTAATACTAGTGAATAAACTATTTATTTTATTTTAATACAAGGAGATCGCCATGTATAAGGTCACTTTAGTTACCGTCGCTCTTTTATTCTCATTTTCTGTATTTAGTGCTGATGAAACGATAAACGCTGATAAAGAAGCAATCAACACGGCCTGCGCAGCCGATGCTGCCACCGCAAATTGCGGCAACAAAAAAGTTGGCACTGGACTATTGAAGTGTCTGCATGCCTACAAAAAAGGAAGTCGGCGTTTCAAATTTTCTGAAGGGTGTAAGGCTGCTATAAACAAGGGCCAGGCAGATAAAAAAGCCGAAAAGTAGATTAGAAATCCGTCTTGAAAGTATTGAGTTTGAACAATAGGCAATAGGCAACATTCAATGAATGTCCTATTTGACGCAGCTGGCTCGTGTGTGATCTAGGTCGTTCTGAGGCTGTGACTCACCAAATTCCCATTTAAGCCGGCTTTTGTCTATAATACTAGCTGTTTTCGATACATCCATAGACCCAAAAGACCAAACACAATATTGGGAGCCCAAACGCCAGCCCATGGCGCTACCCAACCCGTTAAGGCTAAAGCATTAGCCCCGACATAAGCCAACCAATACACTAATGCTACGACCAAACATAAAATAACGGCGGTACTACGAATGCCCCGGTGGCTCATGGTTCCTATAAAAAATCCCAGCACCGCAAACACGATACAGGCAAACGACAATGAAAATCTTCTATGTAATTCCACCTCTAGTTTTCTGTGCATGGGCGGATCTGGAATCGTTTCCTTTAGTCTTGTTTTGAGCTGCATAAAATTAAAGGACGGGGGACTATATTCTCTCCATGATCCACCGTGCTCTCCGATCTCTAAATTAATATCGTAAACATCGTAATCAATTTTTTGCTGAGCTGCCTCTGGGGACCTCTTATCCATAAAAATCGTGCCCTGTGTGAGCCGTAAAGTTAAAAATCCTTTTTCCGGAACGGTTCGCAAAACCCCCGCCTGTGCAGTGATCACCAGTGGATTTTCTTCGTCTCTTTCGTCGTAAATAAAAACTTTTTTTAATTCGTTTTTTACTGGGATAATTTTTTCTGCAAATAATACCAATCCAAAAAATCCCTCCTGAAAAACCCCAGGCTTTAACGCTGCGACGGCATGTTCATTACCTAGTTTTTCAATTAAGAGTTCAAACTTTCTATTTCCCTGTGGCACAGAATATAAAGAGGCATACAACGTCACCAGCGTCACAAAAATAGAAAAAATTCCAAGCGGAATAAATAGCTGAGTCAAACTAATCCCATTGGCTTGAAGCGCAATAATCTCGCCTTCAGTATTGGCTCTTGAAATCCCCATCAATATCGCAAATAAAAATGCGATAGGGACCGCTATCGGCAAAAAGGACAGCATTAGGTAAACTGAGATACGCCCCACATCTTTCATGGGCACTTGATGAACCACCACAAACTCACTGAGACGAATCGCCTGAAATGTGAGCATGATAAGAAGAAAGATGGCAGTTCCCATCAGGAAACTTCCTAAAATCTCCACGGCCATGTATTTGGTAAGATACCAAGATAGGACACTGCGTTTTTCAACCTTCATAACCCCTGATTATAGCGATCTCCTCAAAAGAACAAACCACAAAAAATCTCAATGCCTTTAATCACGAAACCGGTCTATATACCTAGGATGGCTTTTGATTCTCAAGATTCTCTTTTTTCTGCTGGCTCTGCCGATACCCCTTTGGCACTACGGGCTCGACCACAAGATTTTTCTGAGGTAGTCGGCCAAACCCATTTTTTAAACGATCGCTTTAAAAAATTATTATTAACCGATAGATGGTGTGGTTTTATTTTCTGGGGCCCGCCCGGCACAGGGAAAACAACATTGGCCTCCCTAATTGCAAAAAATACTCAAAGACACTTTGAAACACTCTCTGCAGTAACCTCTGGTGTGAAAGAAATTAAGGAGGTTTTAGAAAGATCGCGATTGGCCTTTCGAGGAGGCAGACCCGCTTATATTCTTTTTATTGACGAGGTTCACCGTCTTAATAAATCTCAACAGGATGTGCTTCTTCCTTTTTTAGAGGAGGGAAGCATTCGTTTTATTGGTGCCACAACGGAAAACCCCTCTTTTGAAATTAATAATGCCATTGCTTCTCGTTGTATTATCTACAAGTTTAATGCGCTACAATCTGAGGAGCTTATTGCTGTTCTTACGCGATCGGCTCCCGAAAATGTCACTCCAGAGGTATTAGAAAGAATTGCCGCCTGTGCACAGGGAGATGCTAGAAAAGCCTTAAATCTTTTAGACCATGTTTGCTTAGCCTCTACCTCCTCTGAAAAAATTGAAATCAAAGATTTTGATGAGGTCACTCAAGCTCAATCTCTTTATTACGACAAAAAATCGGAGAGCCATTACGATACTATTTCTGCTTTCATAAAAAGCGTTCGCGGAAGTGACCCCGATGCGGCCGTTTATTATTTAGCCAGAATGCTCGAGGGGGGAGAGGATCCCGTTTTTATTGCGCGAAGACTTGTGATTCTTGCTTCTGAGGATATCGGCAATGCCAATCCTGCGGGACTCATGCTCGCCACCAGTTGTTTTCAAGCCGTTCATGCTTTAGGAATGCCCGAGGCGAGAATTCCACTCGCACAGGCCACCACCTATTTGGCCTGCTCTGAAAAAAGCAATCGAAGCTATCAAGCGATTAATGATGCTATTGAGGAGGTAAAAAAATCTGGTGGACTAGAAATTCCACTCGCGGTTAGGAATGCGCATACCTCAATGATGAAAAGCTGGGGTTACGGAAAGGGTTATGATTCCCCCCATGACCACGAAGGGGGCTGGGTTCAGGCGCAATTTTTACCTGAGAAAATAAAGGGGAAAAGGTTCTACGTTCCTACGGCACGAGGGAGTGAGAAAAAATTTCAAGAATTTTTAAGTCTTCGCCGTGATAAATCTTCTACATGAAAATGCGAATACCCACATTCCCATAAAGATTAATTAGGGGATCTGGTTTTTGAGGATCAATACCATAACCATAAGCTTCAGCTTCAAAGGCAACCGATTTAGCAATACGAATTCTAATTCCTGCGCCTATATTTGCAGAAATTCCCATCGTTTTGGGTTCATTAATTAAAGTTGCCGAACTGTTTCCGGCGGGTGTTACAAAATAGGAGCGAAGTGATTCCACATAACCCGCTCCTAAAAACACAAAAGGTTGGATGGCATATTTATCACTTAAAAGATCGATGTCTAGACCCACACTATAAATATTAGTTTCTGTTTTAATATCATTCAGAGTTGCGATCACTGAAGGACTTCCTACATGCAGTTGATTTTGCAAACTACTCACAACGGTATAACGTCCCTCAACTCTTATTTGTGGAATCAGTAAAATAGCTAAGCCAGTGGCACCAGAAACACTGATCGAATAGCTGTCCTTATCGATAAAGTTTTTTGAGGCTGAGGCCTTGGCAAACACCTCGAGAAAATGGGCTTCACTTCGCACCGATATTATCGAAGCCAATAAAATGCAGAGAGTCATGATTGTTTGGTTCGTGCGTGTAATCATACATAGTATTATATGCTAGTTTATATAGATTTTCAAAAATAGAGGGGATGATAAATTTATGGCAAGTGGTTATCTAATGCAGGCCATTAACTTATACGATTCGATTCACATTAAAAGTATTCGTTCGGTGCTTTCGGGTCGTGTAGTTGATAGTTCTCCTCAAGAATTAAGACTTCAATACGGGGAAAATACCTATCTATTTATTTATCGTTTCGGCTGTCTTGTTTTTTTTAATATGTCCAATGAACAGGTCGAAATTGAAATGAATAAGATAAAAACGGTTCTGGGAAATGGCCTACCGAATCCTACTACTGAAACTTATCAAATTAATGTCGGTGATTTTCCAAATAGAGTTGCGTTTGAATATGTGGAGGTAAAGGAACTTTCTCTTGATCTCTTGCGACTCATTGCTATTTCAGTGGGGCAATCTGCAGCCTTAGAATACTTTGAAGCACTGGCCGATCGAATGCTAAATGAAGCGTCTGCTTTTATGCAAACCCTCGCTTCGTTTGGAGCCGTTTCTTTGAAAACAAAAAGCCTTTTAAAACTAATTGGAACCTCTGCGAGTGCTCGTCAGCATATTATTAGCAATGTGGCTATTTTAGATCCGCCAGATGAAACATGGAAAAGCAAAGAACTAGAGGAGATCTTTAAAGAGCTTCAGGCTAACTTTGATATTGAAATTCGCTTTCGGACGCTAGATAGAAAGTTAAGTTTGATTCAAGATAATATTGAAATTTTGGCCGACTTCACCTCAAACAGACGAACTGCGATTCTTGAAGCCTCTGTAGTGTTTCTAATCTTCTTTGAGATTGTTTTAGCGCTCATTCATAAACGCTAGGAAAATAAAAAAACCCGGGACTCGCTCAGAGCTCCGGGTTTTTTAAAGTTTTTTTTATGCGAACTTAGTAGTTGCCACCTTCATCATCATGGTCGCCGCCACTGCCTCCACGACCGCGATTCCCGTCATTGCCTCGGTCATTGCCTCGATCCTCTCGATCGCTACGATTTCGATCGCCACCGCCATGACCTCCACCTTGGCCACCTCTATATAACCCAACTCAATAACCACACCAATAGCCACCTCTATATCAC
>JABMMY010000178.1 GCA_013205415.1 Deltaproteobacteria bacterium | reverse complement strand
TTGTAATGTCGAGTGGTAGAAAAAATAAATTAACGATTGAGGCACCCTTTTACAAAGATGATATGAAAAATCTGAGTAAAGAAAATGGAGCCACTAGTGTGGCCATTGCTAGTAATTCAAATGGTGAAAATGAAGAACTAACGATAGGCGTTGCCGAGATTCTTAAGAATGGAAATTCACTTCCCCTTTATCCTAGAGAGGCCACCGAGCGGGGATGGCAGGGAACGGTTCAATTGAAATTAAGCTTATCTCAGGATGGGGATGTCACGCGTAGTGAAATTATTAAAAGTTCTGGATTTCCTCTTTTGGATCTTTCGGCAAGTAAGGCTAGTGAGAAATGGAAGTTTAAAGGGAATTCCAAAACCAAGGTGATCTATGCACCGGTGAATTTTATCTTAGACTAAAGCTAACATCCGATCTATTCGGGTGTTATAAACCATCGAGGGTTCAGTGTTGAATTGATGTGGGTATTGGATCATCGATTAGCTCGATTATCGAGAAATCGCCGGCTCGCTTTTTATGACCTTGCTGGGCCCATTTCCTGAGGCATTGAGCCTCTCTCGCTCGATCTCCTTTTGGTGATATTCTTTAGCCTCCCATATTCCCTTAGCCACCAGAAAAGACATAGCCAAGCCAAACACAAAAATGACTATCAACATTTCAGCGCCGTTCATCTTAATCTCCTTTTTTTGTGTTATTTAAAGTAGCCAAACGAGTTCCCACCCAGAGCGTTAAAATGCTGGGCACCCATAGCCCGACGTAGAGGCCATACTGTGTGTCAACGCGAAACCATAGATAGATGCTCGCTAAAAGGCTAAAGAATGCCGCAATTAAAAAAGGCTTATCGATCGAGTGATACATAATATCTCCTTATAGTGATAATAGTGACCCCCTGCCAATGTAGTGTCAATTCAATCGTTTGCAATTCGTCAAGCTGGATAGGTTGAGTTTTATTTGCAAAGATAACATTCTGAAGGTGATAGGCAGATAGCATGTTCGCCATCTAAGCTTATCTCAACGGCCAGTTGTTCGGGCTGAGTGCTGGGCCATTTTAAAAAATTTAAGTTGTAAAATTCAGAGCCCGTTTTTTTTGAGGTGTATTTACTCGCATTACCTTCCCAGGTGGAGCCCGTATCGGAGAGAATCATTAGCTCTCTAGTCACTCTATCTACCTCCACCGTGAATACTCGATTGAGTGCAATTTTTGCGGTGCATTTGACTCGTGTAGGGATTGAAGTTGCGGATGCTGAAATAGATAGAAATATATTTAACAATAATAGATAAAAAAAATTCATTTGTAGTCTCCTTGTTAATGCTAAGAAAGGTTCTTCCTAAGCAATGAGTATAACGTGATTTAAGGTGGAGGAACACTACCTACATTGCGAAATCGAATCCTTGGGCCATTATCAGTTGTTAAAATAAAATCCCAATTAATACGAACTAGACCGTCTGGATCTAACATGCCTTTCGGGGGATTAGGGAAGGGGCCGGCCGACTGAAATGCCTGGACGGCAGCTTCATCTAGCTCGATGTACCCGGAGCTAGCTAGCTTTGAGATTTTAGCAATGCCACCGTTTTCATCTAGCAATACGAGCACCCTTGTGACCAGTTCATCTTCATTAATCTGTTTTCCCTTGCCCCAGATTCTAGCCATTTGGTGTTCGATATTGGGTTTCCAATACTGCCGAAGAAGCTCTTTGATTCGCTGGTAATAACCGAAAAATTTGTATTCTCTTGTTGCAAGTAGAGTTTGTTCACCCCTGTCTACATTGAGTTTGTCGTCGGTAGCGGCACTGAATTGACCATCGCCTCCGACACTTAAATCTTTTAAGGAGAGTGTTTTCCAGTCTCTTTTGACTCCCATTTTTTTCGGTGCTTCAGTTAAAGAGACTCCGTCCTCTGAAAGAGGCTCCTCTCTCCCCATATCGGCCGATGTGGGAGGGATCATTTCAGTTGTAGTGGGGATTCCTTTGGCTCCGGTGCCCTGCTTATTTCTGAAATCATCGATTTGTTCAGCTCGAGTCTGCTTTTCTACCCTCTGATTCTGAGCTCCAAGAAAGGTGGCACTAGGATCTACGAGATTATTATCCGCTTTTTCAGTTTCAGCGATTTGTGATTCTGGAATCTTTGTTTTAGGACTAGGCACCTTTAGTGCCCGATTCTTATTTAAGTAGTCGCGATAGTCTGTAATTTCAATTAGGTCCTTTTCTTTTATCTCCTTGAGGTCACTAGAAGCGAGGGGAGTATAGAAAAATAAAATAGCGGCATGACTTAATATAGAAAGCAATACAGTTAGCCAGATTCCGTTTTGGGAACCGCGGCTCATGCTTTCATAGGTAGTATCGTACCGATTCAAAATAAACTCTCCCATTTTACTAAGGAGCACTAAGCTCGTGATAAATTTTTAGCGTCTCGCTCGCATAAAGCGATAATCCCGATCTATCCATTTTAGGGTTTTCATAATTCCAAATATTACTTTTCATTTCGTCAAACAAAAGCCGTGCTTCGTGAGATCTAGGTTTTTTTTCAATCGCACTTTCTAACGGAGCCCATTGCTCAACGGCCACTATTTTCTCGAAATTGGAATCGGGCAGTAGATCTGGGAAAAGATAGAGCGCGATATTGGTAGCGTAAGTTTCCTCTGTTTCATTTTGCGGAGAGCTAAGCATGGTTGCAATCTTGGATCTTAGAAGTTTTTTATCTGAATAAAATTGTGAATAGCCACCTGTGGATAATGAAGTCAAAAGTGTAGAGTAGGAAATGGAATCGGAATCGATCTTAGTTAAAGAAGAGTAAGTAAAAAAGAAAAGCATGGTAAGCCCCAAACCGGAAAAAAAGATGAATAGAGCAATCGTTTTCTGAGCCGAAGATAACGTGTGACGAGATGGGATATTATTTTGCGAGCGGCTTTTCTCAATAGGATTTAATATTTTTGTCATGGTGCCACCTCTGCTAGAGTGCGGGTGGTTTGGTACAAAGGTGAAAGTGCACAGGAGGAGATATTTCTAGTGTGAATTGCTAACTCTCTTGAGTAGGAGCGAGCCTTAGTCTCATCCCATATTCTTTTTAGGGACTGGGTGAGAAGTAGGGAATCGCTAGTAGTTTTTCTGAAATATTCATAATTATTTACTAAAAGTTTGAACCTCTCAGATCCATTTTGTTTTTGTACATTATTCCACAGGGTAAGAACTGAACGAGTCCCTTTATTGTAGGCCATGGCGGAGAAAAGCCAGAGAAGGTCTGGATGGTATTCGATTCCTCTTTTGATCAGAATTTGGGTTAGCTGGTGGTAGCGATTATTTAGGTAGATAGCAGAGCTAACTACGGCAGTTGGGATCGAATAGTAGGAGGAGGGGCTGAGAATGTCTTTGCGTTTTGCGGCTATGGGTCTGACATCTCGACCAAACATGGAGATAATTAAATTAATATTAGTGGGGCGATACCTAGATTGTTGGTGGTTAATTTCAAAAAAACTAAATTGGGAAAACTGACCCAATCCCAGAGCGCTATTTTCACTATCGATTCCTTCTAGATGGTTAAGCCGGCTTTCTTGAAAAAGAAGGCACCAGAGAAGAGCCGGTGGTATATCAAGAAAATCGGTACTGGCCAGTAGTGAACTTTGAATTTCTAATTCATCCTTTTCCGATAGGGAACCCCTGTTTTTTAGTTGCACCAATTCCTTTTGAAATTTTTCATTAGCTGGATAGGTAGCGGCATACAAAAACGAGGTCTTAGTTTTGTCAGGGGGATAAAAGGCGGGTGATGAATTGGGACCGAGGGCTAGCCAAATTAAGGCGGAGATGAGGCCGGAAAAAACGATGACTATCAGTGATGGAAAAAGAAAGGAGCCCCTTTCTTTAAAAGCAGTTATTAAATTTTTTAGATCGGTTTTCAAGCTCTATTTCTCCATTACACTGATCGGAAAAATCGAGTGAAAAGGTGAGCGGGTTCCTTCAATGACCATGCGCAGAAAATAATTATGATGTTTGAGACATTTTTAAGGGGTAAAAGAGGGTGATTTAAGGATTATAAAAATTAATTGCAGAACTATGGGTCTCTTAAAAGTGGGTTTTTAGAATCTGAAGAAATTCTTTTGCTGTAATTACGCCGTGCACTCTAGGAGTTTTTAAAATAGTTCCATTTGGGCTAACAAAGACCAAGGTAGGCAGACTTAAAACCCCATATTTTTGCAGAATCTGCTCGTTAATCTCATTTGATTCTGTAACATCGATTCGAAGTGTAATAAAACGAGAGTTTAACTCTGCAGCCACTGCAGCGTCGGTAAAAACTGTTTTTTCAATAACATGGCAGGCTTCGCACCACTCTGCTGCAAAATCGATAAAGATAGGTTTGTTTAGGGCCTTTGCCTTTTCGGCAGCTTCGAATTCGTTGCTTAACCAGTGAATTGCAGAAAGGGTGACGACAGACTTGGGGCTGCCGACGTTTATTTTTTTATACCAGAGGGAGCCATAGTATGCAGAGGCTAGGACCATTAAAGTAGCTAGAACGCGATTGACTCTTACCATCCAATTTCCAGAACGTGGAAGGCCGGCTAACATGCCAGAAAAACCTCCGATTAACAGAAATAAAACCCCAAGGCCTAAAGAAAAACTGAGAAAATAGATACAGCCCCGCCATGCATTAGAGGTGTCGAAAACGAAGGCTAAAATTCCGGCGATCACAGGTCCTACGCAGGGACTAACGATAAGCCCAGAAAAGAGACCCATTAAAAATATTCCGGGTAAACTTTCTGCGTCACCTACCTTTGCTAATTTGTTTTGCCATGACACAGGAAGGGCAATTTTAAAAAATCCCCATTGTCCAATGGCAAGCCCTAAAAAAAGAAGGGTAAGAAACCCCAGCATATAGCTGCTTTGCAATACCTTTCCAAATAGAGACCCTGTCATTCCAGCGATTAGACCCATGATGGAATAGGTAACGGCCATTCCGGTTACATAGATGCAACTAAGAAAAAAGGTATGAAGATTAAAAGCAGAAACCTTTCCAAGTTTCCCCTGCTTTTGAGAGGCCCTTCCAAAAATATTAATAGTGATGGGAATCATGGGATAAACACAGGGTGTTAAACTGGTTAAAATTCCAGAGGCAAAACAAAGAAGTGCTGCAAGCCAAGTGTGCTCGCTAGCTATGGTTTTAATTTGCTGCGCATCGATGTGAATTAATAGTTGCCAAAAGTTTACTAAACTTCCAAAAACCACAGCGAGAATCGGTGTGTTAGACATACTTTTATTTTAAGCCGATGCAGCCTAAAAAGGCAAAATTCTTAACTTCTGTAAAAGCTTTCTTTAACACAAGTTAAATTCTTACGATAAGCCTTAGATGAAACTTATTTCATGGATCCAACGGCCTATATCCTTAGCTTTACGCACCCATCAGATAAGCTATGTACTTTCTCTTTATGGAATTGCAGGCACCTTAAGAGGTCTGGGATTTGAAATGGGAAAAAGAGGGGTGGCTGCAGTTACCAAAAATTCAAATCGGACCTGCACCTATGATTCTGTTTTTGGTAAAAACCTAGCACAAACTTTCGTGGAACTTGGACCTACCTTCATAAAGCTGGGTCAAATGCTGGCTCAGCGCCCAGAATGGGTGGGTGAATCTGTGGCTATGGAACTTCGAGTTTTATTTGATCGTGTTCCGCCCATTTCATATAAAAAGATAGAGAAAATTTTAAAAAAGGAATGGGGCGGAGAAAAATTTAAAAGGTGCATTCGCAAAATAGAGAAAAAAGCCTTGGCCTCGGCCAGTTTAAGTCAAACGCACACCGCCGTTTTAACTAACGGAACCCATGTGATTTTAAAGGTCCAGAAGCCTGGTGTGGATAGATTGGTAAAGGTAGATCTTAATCTAATGGAGAATGCGATTATAGTTTTGGATACGCTCTATCCAAAACTGAGCCTGCGACCTGCTTTTAATGATTTTAAAAACGCAACTCTAAGAGAGATCGATTATAGAGAGGAGGCTCGAAATATTGATCGGTTTCAAAAAAATAATCGGAGCCTTTTTTCAAAGTCCTCTGTGATTTTTCCTACCTACCAAAAGGATCTTAGTACTGAAAAGGTCATTGTCTTAGAACCGATTAGGGGAAAGAAAACCTCGGAAATGAAGGCCGATTCTCGTGTGGCTAAAAGAGCCGCTTATATCGGGGCCTCGGCCGTGCTTGAGCAAATTTTTGAACATGGATTTTTTCATGCCGATCCCCATGCAGGTAATCTATTTTTTTTAGAAGATACGGGTAAGATTGGGTTTATCGATCTTGGTTTGGTAGGCTACCTGGAACCGGAAGATCGTAAAAAATTTACTAAAGTTATGTTGTCGATTGTAAAGCAGGATAGAAAAGAGCTCGCCAAAACATTATTTGCCCTAGGGACTCCCGGTAAGACCACCGAATATGATGTTTTTGAAAAGGGGATTGGAGAGCTTTTAGACCAGGTGAAGAAAACGGGAATAGATAATATTAAAATTGAAAAGATTGTAGAGCAGCTGTTTAAAGTAGCCAGTAAAAATCAACTCTTTATTCCCAATCGTTATGTATTAATGATTCGATCCTGTCTCATGATCGAAGGTGTGGCTAAACAGTTGGATAGTAAAATATCTCTTTTGGGAATTGCAGTGCCTATTCTTACTAAAAGCCTGATCCGTAGCTATAATCCTTTGAGTTTTTTACGCCTCGGAAAATAACGGTAATTCAGATTGTGTTCCAAAGTAAAATAAAGACCGCCTAGTTTATTTTTAATTCAGTTCTTTCCAATGAAATTCGAAGTGATAAAAGTGACATTCCAACTGGCAAGCCCTTTGCAAAGGTAACCAAAGCACGAAGGCACGAAAGTTCTTTGTAGACGTTTTTTGGGAACTAGGGGGAGAATAATTTGGAAAAGCCTCAATTAAATACCATTGTAGAATTTGGTTCTCAAAAAATAAAGGTGCTTTTTTCTCATGAAAATAGGCGAGTTCATGCCACTATGGTTCCGGTGTTGAAGGAGTTTTTATCACATGAACTAGGTCAAGAGGTGGAGGTGGTATCTAGATTCACCGCCTGGGAAACCTTTTACACAGCTACAGATAATGTTTTTGATCTCGTGATATTAGCTGAAAATTACGCTGCTAGAGATCTAACCTCTCAGGATTTAATAAAGAAAATAAAAAAGATAGACCAGAGTACTCCTGTGGTGCAGTTTTCATCAAAAAATGAATGTGCAACGGAGCAAACAGATGGCTGTTATCCCTTACCAAAAAGTCGCCAAGAGCTTCGTCCGCTAACCCATTTTTTCAGAAATCATAATCGAAACCGGAAGCGCTCGTAGTGCCCTTTTTTGTGCTCCCGTGCCGTGAATTGGCAATTTTTATTTTTCTGCTTAAAAGATATCCAGGATTTGTACCGCTAGATAGTGGCATAGGGCTCGCATTAGCCAGACCGATGAGTGGGTTAATGAAAGAAAAGAAAAAAAGAAAAGGGAGGGAAATTGAATAGAGTTGGATTCCTATTATTTTTCCTTATCGTTCGCTCTACTTTTTGTGTCGATCTTGAAAAAAAAGTGAGTGATCATCCGCTTGGAGATATTTTTTGTACCGCTTTAGTACAACAGCACCCGCCTAATGCCAAAGAGGAGTCTTTAGACGCGGCATGGATTCAATTAGAGAAACATCTTGAAAATGGGCAACTGTATTCTTCTTTGTTATCGGGGGAACAGCTTGAGGCCGAATTACTAAAAATAAAAACCAGTTCGATATTTAAGCAATGTTTAAGCGAAAATAAAAATGAGCTAGAGTATGGCGAATTTATTTTGATGGGTCGTAAAATCATAGATGAAACATTACAAGCCTATCAAAAGAAATCGGAACCCCATTTGGTGTCGGCATCTTTCCAACTAGGTGGGACCGGAACGTTGCCATTCGATTTCAATTTAACTTTATCTTCAAACTCAAATAACGGTGAACCGTCCGGTGATATTTTAATAATTCATCAAAGAAAGAAAAAGTACAATGCGATGTGGCAGGCTTTTATCTCTGGATTAAAAGGTAAAACAAAGGGATTGAGATTTTAGTCTCCATTAGACCTCTCCCGCAACCTAAAGCGTTATATTTTCCAAGATCCTTGACCCGTGCTTCGTCACGGTCGAAAAAAGTACTCGACGAT
>JABMMY010000177.1 GCA_013205415.1 Deltaproteobacteria bacterium | reverse complement strand
GTAATGCCATCATATTTATCTTTGACATTAAGACACAGTAGGCACGCTTTGAAATCCGGATAGAGTTTTGTGAACTCTCGCAAACCTTTTAATTCTGATTCAGAGGTACTAGAAAGTTTTACCTCAATAGCCCATTTTTCTCCTCCTGGACCGAGCACTACAAAATCGACCTCATGGTCCCTGTCTTTCCAGTAAAAAGTTTGCCAACCTGCTTCGATAAAGCGCGCTCCCACGGTGTTCTCAAAATAGCGTCCTAATTTATCTGGATCCAGGGGGCCTGTAATGGGGCGTTCAAAGGCTTTTAAAAGAGCGTTGTCATGGATAATAATTTTAGGGGAGCTTTTTCGTTGTCTAAAGCCGCTTTTGCTGTATTTGTCGATTCCACTTACGAGAAAGGCATCTCCAAGGAGTCGCAGATAATTTTGCAGTGTGGGAAGAGTTCCCTTTCCTTGAAGTTCGCCTTGCAGTTTCTTTAAACTGACCCGTTGAGCTGGAAGCGTGACGGCAAGTCCGAATAGTTGGCGCAGTAGAGCTGGTTGATCTACTGGGTGTAATTGTAGGAGATCCCGACCAATGGCAGGTTCTACGATGGAGTCTCGGACATAGGCTCCCCAGCGTTCTACATCATGTAGAAACATATTTGAACCCGGGTAACAGCCAAATTCGATATACTTCGCTAGAGAAAAACCAAAAATTTCCTTAGCTTCGCGGTAGTTCCAGTGGTCGGCATGAAGTAATTCGTAGCGTCCCGCTAGTGTTTCTTTTAGTCCTTTTTCCAGAAGTAGGGCCGAGGAATCGGTAACTAAAAAACGCATCTTTCCTTCAGAGCGGTCCCATAATAACTTAACCATCTCAGACCATCCTGAGATCTTTTGAATTTCATCAATAGCAAGAATCCGATCTTGAGAACGCTCCGCTTTCAACCACCATTCTTCAACGACTTCGAAGCCAAGTGGCGTGGGATAATCGGCCGTTTCATAGATTCCGCGGCCCCCAAGGGCCATTTTCAGTGCCGTGGTTTTGCCTACCTGTCGGGGGCCAATAATAACCTGTATTAACGGCGAACTTTCAGACAAACGCTGACGTATCCGTGTGGCAAGTAGTCTTTCCATAACAGTAAGTTACCCATGATAATACAAATTGTAAAATGTATTTTATAATTTGTATTAGCGGCCACTTCCCCCGAACCCTAGCCAGCTTCATAGCTCTTTCCCTTAACAGTGGGTGAGGGTGAGATTTCGAAAGTTTAGATAGCCGATTTTATCTTTAGCATTAAACATTGTAGGTAGGTGGGACGCCTTGCGGCGCCCACCTACCTACAACGCTTAATGTGAAATATTTTCATGGTGTGACGAAATAGAAATGTTTTTATTGGAAGCCATTAATCTCCGGCGTTATTGGGAAAGAACCTGCTACAGCATCTGAAAGTAGATGGGCCCAACTTCCCTGAGGCACCCCTTTGAGTTCCTTAGGTAAGAAAAGGGTGAGAGAAGTTTTTGCGCGTGTCATGGCCACATAAAGAATTCTTCTTGATTCTTCGCCATCGAGAGTCTCCTTTAGGTTCTTAAGAATTTCATATTGTGGAGGCATGATGGTTTCGGTTCCTCGTCGATACTTCATTGCGGGGGGCTCCTTTGGGTGGGTTAATAGGGTGGGGAGCTGAGTGGGGGCTCTTCGTAAGGAATCCACTAGAAAAACATTTTCAAATTCAAGTCCTTTCGAGGCATGCACCGTCATTAGCCTTATCGCATCTGCCGACCCCTGTCCCGAATGAGATTTAAAAAGAATGCCCTCCCGTTTCCACAGATCTAAATCCTGAAGGACCTCCTTGAGATAGTAGCTTTTTTCGGTGAGCGGTTTTAACCATTCTAAAAAGGCCTCCGATTGAAAAGGAAAGTAGTCGCTATTTTCCATCAAGCTAAAGAGGGCCTGTCTTAGTGAAATACGAGGGAGTTTTGAAAGTAAAAAAAACCAGTCTATTTTTTGTAAAAGACTTTGCTCCACCCTTTCGGAAAAGGGGATCGACTCAGGACCCTCTCTGAGTCGAGCAAGTTCTTTGAAGGATATTTTAATCCAAGGGGAGAGCAAAAAGGCCGATAGGGAGAAGGCATCTTCGGGATTTGCGAGTGCTTTCAAATAATGAACTAGGTCTAAAATATCATGGTGAGAAAAAAGGGAACGTGTCTGAGTGCACTGCACCGCCAGCTGTTTATCTTTTAATGCTGCGGCATAGGTTTCAATCCTATCTCCCATTCTAAAAAGAAGGGTGAGATCACCTGGTGAATTTCCATTTTTTTGATATTGCTCTACGGCCGAAAGCACGGCCTGAAGCTCGGCCTCTTTTTTATCTTTGATCCCTTCGCAATCAAAAGAATGAATAGTAAGCGAGGGACCCTCTATCTGCTTGCCACTGGTCATCGGCTGAAATGGGATAACACTATTTTCGAATAAACTATTACCGATCCGATTAATATCGGCGATAAGGCGGGCATGGGTGCGAAAATTGGTACTCAGTTCACATATCTTTCCTCCTGATGATTCTGCGAGGCGACCGACCTCAGAGAAAAGGGAGACGTCGGCATGGCGAAAGGAATAGATAGATTGCTTAGGATCTCCCACCACAAAAAGCTTAGAGTAATCTTTGCCTATTAGCCACTGAAAGAGAGCCCATTGGTTTTGACTAGTGTCTTGAAACTCGTCGATTAATAGGGCCTTAAACTGAGATTGTAGACGTTGCCTAATAGCACTGTGGTTTTCTAAAAGCTCTAAACTTAAATGCTCTAGATCATCAAATCGAAACAAACCTCGTTGATAGAGTTGGTTTTCAAGTTCAAATAGAAAGGGTTCTGCGGTCGAAAAAATTTCAAAAAGAGACTCCTGCCTGCTTAGCACCGGCATGGGTTGAGACAGGCTATGGCGGGATTGATAAAAGGAATGAAAGAGAGAACGCAGTTCAGTTCGAGGGACTAGATCTAGCAGGTATGAGATCTGTTCATGGGAAAGAGAATGGAGCCAAGACCCATAGGCCTTTTCAATAGCGACCTGAAACTGGTAGTCGCTTACAATTTGTTCGATAGGAGGTAGCTGTAGGACACTTCCAAACTCCTCTATGAGATAGAAACAAAAGCTATGAATGGTTCCTAAAAACCTAGAGCGAGTGACCTCAGGTATTAGTTCCGATAGGGACAGCTCTTTTTCTAATGCCTGCACAATTTTGTGCCGCAGTTGTTCTGCGGCATCGTTAGTAAAGGTAACGGTTAAAATTTGCGAGGGCTTAAGTCCTGTTTTTATCAGTTCAAGATATCTTGCCACTAGTACGGTAGTTTTCCCCGAACCCGCAGCAGCGGTCACCACTAGCGGCATTCCGAGTGTTAAGGCGGCAAATCTTTGTGCCTCGGTAAAATTAAACATAGCCCAAACCCTTTCGGCAAAAGGTGGGGGCTTCACAGCGTGGGCAGTCGGTAGTTGAGGGTGTGGGAAGGAAATTACCCTGTTGGATCTGTTGAGAGGTAGCAATAAGGTGAGTGGTTCCCACCGATAATAGCTCCTCCAGTTTTTCTGAGCTGAGCACGTGCCCACGAGTTAAGTGGCTCTTTAATTCTTTGGTAATTAAAGGCTCCTCAAATAACCCTCGGCGAAGTTCCCCTTTTTTTAAGTCATAAAAAAGAACCCCCGTACAGGTTTGAGTGCTGTCCTTTTTTAGAGATAAAAAATAGAGAAGGGCCTGGTAATGTTCCCCCTGGTTAATTTGATTAGGGGTAAAGCCCACCGTTCCTGTTTTGTAATCGATCACTAGTGGCGATGAATTCTCTCTTTCAATAATCCGGTCCATCTTTCCAATAAAAGAAAAGGGCTCTATTTCAAGTTCAAAGTTTTTTTCTAGGGCCAGATTGCGAGTGAAACCAAATTGAGATTTCAGATCCTTTTCCAATTCAAAAAAATGCTCCTGTATCAATTTGAATTGCTGAACCATCATCATAAAAAGGGGGTGAGAGGGCACTAATTCATAGGAAAGGGACTGTAGAGAGGTTTTAAAGAGACTCTCTAAAGAGGTGGCGGGGAAATTAAAATAGGATTCCAAAGCCGAGTGCACTGCAGAGCCAAAAAGTAGCGCGTATTTATCTTCGATTGTCTGTATGGGACGAAGTTTCAGGCGATGCCGGACTAAATATTGAGTGGGACAGACGGCATAATTCTCAAGTTGAGTGGCTGAAAGGCGAATCGTTTTAGGCGGGAGTGTGGGGTCTGAAAAAGAGGGGGGCTCTATGTGAGTGGGAGTTATGATTTCTGCCTCGGGCAGTTCTAATTTGGGGGCACTACTGGAGAGAAAAAGTCTATTTTCACTGTTAGACAGATTGTGGGTTAGCATCGCCTTTAAGTAATCTCTGTCGGTAACTATTCTGGGAATAGAGAAGCCCGCATTCATTAGTGTGAACATCTCCGCTTCGGTGAGTGATAGTTTTTCTTTGTTAGAAAAAAATGACTCGTCGATAAAACTCCAATATTTAAAATGAGGGACCTGAGGTACCGATTGAAAAGGAAAGATAATGACCGAGGCCGCGAGTGTGGTTTCATTGTGATGTGAAAACAGGGATTCAAAAGACACCTTAAAGTGTTTTAATCGAGCCTCAAAAAAAAGAAGGGCCTGGGGAGAGCCTCCAAAGGCAATGAGTTGTTTCTTTGCAGGATCTACAGCAGTGGCAATTCGCTTTGAGAGCTCCATTAAGAGAGCGGCAGTTGCACCTGTCAAAGGAGGGGCATCGGCCTTTTTTGTTTCGAGGGGTGGTTCCCATTGTGTTTCCGAAATCGGCTGGGGCAGCTCCCAAAATTCTATAGGTGTTGAAGAGCCCTCTTGCAGATATTGATGAGCCTGGGCCCATTCACAAAAGAGGTAGCTTGAACCTTTGGCCTTCACAAAAATTCTCGAAGGGATTTGTGAAGGGAGCCTTTTTTCTTTGAGTTTACCGAGAGTTTCCCAATATCCCTGAGCGAGATCATCTTTAAGAGGAGAGTCGAGATAAAAATGGAGCCATCGTTGCAATCGGTGGTTCTTAGGAGTGGGATGGAGCGCAGAGAAACAAAAGTTAACCTGCTCATGATTTACCATCAAGGAAAGACGAAGCTGCTCTAACGTATGAAGGCATCTTTCCATTTCTATTGGGTTCGCATGGAGTGGAATGTTTTGAGAGGTATGAGGAGGGCCGGAAAAATCGGCGTCTGTTTTTTCTGTTTTTAAAAAGTGGGAAAAAATTTGTAAGCGCTCAGTATTCTCAAAGGGGAAGGTAAATCCTTGAGAGACTAAGACGGTCGAAACTGTTTTTGCCGACGGTGCGTTTTCTGGAAATAGCGCACAATAAAGAGCGTGGTGCTCATCACTTTCAAAAATGATCTCAGTTTCAGAAAACATTTATTAAAGCTAGCATTTTTTTTTAAACTAGAGGAGCGAAAGAAGATGTCTGCCCCCCAAATATAAAGGGTAGCAGCCAGAAAGTTTTTCCGATGCAATGAAATACGCTGCTAGCATCGTTGGAGCGCCGGGGCGTGTACTAAGCTAGTTCTCACACCGACCATGATCAATTGAGTTTTTAATGTCGCATTCCCCATCAAAATAAGAGTCGCATCCTTTTTTTGTTTTGTATCGATCAAATATCCAAGTCCAATTCTTTTTGCCGCTCTTATCTTTCTTATGACTCCACATGCTTCCCGACACACACAGGTACTTCTCCTTCTTGGTAATTTTCTGCCATGTTTGTTGGTAAAGGTGGCAGGAACGGCTAGGCATGCCTCTTCTTGCCATGTACTCATGGACCTCTCCATTCAGTGCTGCGGAGACTACTAACCATGAAACGCGCGTTTTCTGATCAGGATCGTATTGATTGCCTTCGCAAATTAGCTTTGCAGTTTTGACCCCAAAACACTGCCAGTAGGAATAAGCGGAATATGGGTTTCTCTCTGAAAACGGTGAGGGAGTCGCTATGCATGTGTTTATTTTCAAGTCGTCTTCATTCAAAACTCCAAAATCATTCGTTAATAGCCCGTAAGGGTAGTGAGAAACGAGGGTTTTATTATGATCTTTTACCGATGGTTCGACAGAATAAGCTGCTTGAAAAGTTAGCAGCAATGAAATTAAGGTTTTTCGCATTTTGTAAGTTTCTCTAGTTTTTCTTTGAATCTTTCTATGAGTTCAATGGCTCTCTTTTTTGTGACGGTTCTAGTCCCTTTAAATTCATAAATGGCCTCTTCCCAACTCGCGGTTCTTTTGATACGGCTAGTTGCCATCTCGCGCTTTCGAAATAACCACCGGATTCCGGCGCAGATATTATTGGAAGGATCATTTAAGTCTTCTCTTGTCAGCGTGATAAAATGATCTCAGTTTCAGAAACCATTTATTAAAGCTAGCATTTTTTTTTAAACTAGAGGAGTGAAAGAAGATGTCTGCCCCCCGAATATAAAGGGTAGTTAACATAGGTTAACATCTTAGGTAGTCATTTTAATTCCAAAGCCCCCGCATCGTAGAAAAGGTGTAAGCTTAAAGGACGATACCACATAAAAAAGTAGAATCCTTAACTGAGCCTGCAATCGCGCTTTGAATGGAAAAAAAACGCGGTGAGGGCTCTTTTACAAAGATCGGTAGCAGATGAAAAAACTAAATTGGCACGAACACCGCGTTTTAATTACCGGGGCTGGGCATGGATTGGGCAGAGCCGTGAGTCTGGAATTAGCTAGAGCTGGAGCCTTTATTATTTGTACCGATATCGACGAGATAAGGGCTAAAACTACCGAGGATGCGATTAAATCATGTGGCGGAAAGGCTGTGAGTTATGCCATGGATGTCACTCAATTAGATTCTATTAAAAAAACTCAAGAACTTATTCTCCGAGAGGTCGGCCCCATTACCTTTTTAGTAAATAATGCAGGCATTATTTCAGGAGGAGAGTTTAACGAAGTTCCGCTAGCCCAGCATTTAAAAACCTTAGACATTAATGTTCTCGGAGTGGTTCGAGCTACCCATGTATTCTTGCCTGAAATAATAAAGGGTTCCGTGGGAGGGGTTGTTAATATTGCCAGTGCTGCGGCCTTCTTAGCGCTACCTTTTGCCACTTCGTATGCTGCCAGCAAATGGGCAGTATTGGGTTTCTCCGATTCTTTACGAGAGGAACTAAGATTGAAAAAACATCACCATGTGGGGGTCACCTCGGTATGCCCCAGTTATATTTCCACTGGAATGTTTCAAGGCGTGAAGTTGCCATGGCTAATGAAGTGGGTGTCGCCAGAAAGACTGGCGCAGCAAATCTGTCGAGCTATAGAAAAAAAACAGGAGCAGATATTAACCCCCTGGAATGTCCTCCCCGTCCCCTTTGCAAAGGGTGTGTTACCTCAAAGGTGGTTTTTACTTCTCTGTCGCGGGTTAGGTGTGAGTCAAAGCATGCGAGCTTGGCGAGGTCACTGAAAACAGACACCGGGGCCAACGCTCTTGGGCCAACTTACAGGGCGGATATGTGGGCCATTATTGAAAATGAACCTGAACTTTCGGCATC
>JABMMY010000176.1 GCA_013205415.1 Deltaproteobacteria bacterium | reverse complement strand
ACCTTAGTCTGTGCTCCCAATAGCGAATGTCCCTTTGCTACCGTGGTTCCCTATACCGAACATGGGATCTCAAAAATCTCCGCCGACCTCCTTCACTTTTTTAATACGCCAACCGAAATTCCAGACCGACCTCATTTGGTGACCATCGGAGGCAATGGAAAGGTGGCCGAGAACTATTCAATCAATACCGTATTTGTGAGTCAAAACCATGCCTATCGTCACGGCTCTTCCGCCTTTGTGTATAATGGGGTCGATCCTGATGAATATCTTTTTCGGAAAACCCGAGATAGGTATCTTGTTTTTTTAGCCAAGGCCTCTTGGGCTGTAAAAAATGTGTCGGGAGCTATTCATATCGCTAGAGCGGCTCACCAAGAACTACATATTTTAGGTGGAAAAAGAATACTTTTTAATCGTTGGCGCGGAGTCTTTTGGGAGGGAATGGTGGATGGCTCTACTAAAGCTCACTGGCTTTCTAAAACTGCGGGTCTCCTATTTCCAGTGATTTGGCATGAACCCTTTGGTATTGCGGTGGTTGAGGCCCTGGTGAGTGGAGCCCCCGTTTTAGGCTCCCCTTTTGGCTCACTACCCGAACTTATCACCTCTGAAGTTGGAAAAATTTGTTTTAACGAAAAGGAGATGGTGGAGGCGGTTGCTAGTTTGGGTAGTTTTTCACCACAGGTTTGTAGAGATTGGGCTCTCTCTAAATTTCATTACAAAATTATGGCCGATAAATATATTTCCTATTATGAAAAAATATTAAATGGGCAAACCCTCAATAAGGTCCTGCCCATGGTCACAGCCCCCACCGGTAATTTACTAGATTTTTAATTAAAAATATTATTGAAGCTGTTGAATGGTTTCGGTCCAGGTATTTCCAGAGAAGGTAAAATACTCTAAATCGACCCAGCTAAAGTTTTTTAACGATTCATTATAGATGCGACATCTAGGGATGGGACTTGCATATAAATGAACGCTGATAGCAGGTTTTCTTGACGCATTGGCTATCGAATGTAGACCAATGCCATCGTCGATATAAACAGCATTAGTGCCGGCTTTTAAGGTCTCAGCCTTTCCGGTAGGTGTTAAAGAGAACTGTTTTCCTTCTGTGATAGGGCCCACAGCTTCATAGTTTTTGAAGGTTAAACTTCCCAGCTCCATCAACATCCAACATCGCTGATCGGCATGATCGTGAATAGGAGTTCGTTGCTCAGGAAGCCAAGTGAGAACTAAAAGTTCAAAAAATTCATTTTTTGCGACTAGATTTCTTCCATAGGTCTCTTCTCTAAAAAAGGTGTAGGGAAGAAACTCTTCATGATCGATTGCGTGGGTCGCCAGGTAATCATGAACGGCATTAGTTTTAAAGCTCCTAGCCGTCTGTTTATTTAAGAACTCTAGAAATTCATTAAGTGATGTTTGTTTCATGGGATAAGAAAACGATATCACAGCAGGGTTTAAAAAAACAATCATCAGATTTTTAAAAGATCATTTTTTATGGCTGATGCGTTGAGTTGAATGACCTCTTTTATATCTAGGCCGGTTGCTAAACTCAATGATTTAGACTAGCTTAATTCCATATCAAAACCTGTTTATTCAAGAGGGAAAAAATGGCTAAAATTCAAAAAGAGCGGGGTTATAAAAAACAACTTTTGGTCCTACCTTTTGATCATAGAGGTTCCTTTCAAAGTAAGATGTTTGGATTTAAGGCCCCCTTGACCCCAGAGCAACTCGCAGAGGTTTCTTCTTATAAAGATATTATTTTTGAGGGTTTTGAGAAGGCCGTTAAAAGTGGTCTTCCCAAAGAGATTATGGGTGTTTTAGTCGATGAGCAGTTTGGTGAAAATGTAATCAGACGAGCCAAAAGCGGCGGTTTTACCGTTTGTATTTGTGTTGAAAAAAGTGGTCAGGATGAATTCGATTTCGAATATCCAAACTATCAAGAGCATATTGAAAAGGTTCAACCCGATTTAATTAAGGTCTTAGTCAGATACAATCCTGAAGACGAGCCTGCATTAAATGAAAGACAGGCTACAAAGCTAGCAGAACTTTCTCGTTACTTAGAGAAGGTAAATAAAAAATACATGTTTGAATTGTTAGTTCCTCCTACGGCGGACCAGCTAAAGAGATGTGGCGGAGATAAGGCCGTTTACGACGTCAAAATTCGTCCTACTTTGATGGTGAATGCGATTAAGGAACTACAAAACCGTGGCATCGAGGCCGATGTTTGGAAGCTAGAGGGACTAGATAATCGTGAAGACTTTGAAAAGGTATGTGCAGCTGCAATAGCAGGCGGTCGTACCGATGTGGGATGTATTGTATTGGGCCGTGGAGAAAATGAAGCCAAGGTACGTGAATGGCTAAAGGTAGGAGCTAATGTTAAGGGTGTTATTGGATTTGCAGTAGGAAGAACTGTATTCTGGGAACCCTTGAAACTTTATCGGGAAAAGAAATGCACACGTGAAGAGGCCTCCCAAATGATGGCTACCACCTACGGAAATCTTTGCAGATTATGGCTCGAAGAACGTAGTTAAAATCTGCCTTGAGTCCAGAGCCTAGAGCTTAAGAAGAGGAGGTTTTATTATTTCAATCCGATTCTTTTTAAGAAGGCTTCATTGCTTGGCTCTCGTTTCAAGAAACCGGTAATGAGTTCCATTGGCTCTTTTTCGCCACCAGGTTTTAAAATCCAATTCACATAATCTTTACCTGTTATTGGATTAAGTAGCCCCTCAGTTTCAAATCGAGTGAACATATCTTCGGCAAAAACCTTGGACCACATGTAACCGTAGTATCCAGAATCATAACCGCCCATCAAATGGCCAAAACTAGCTTGGGGTTGTGTTCCCTCTTGAATGGGAATGAGCATGACCTCTTTCATTCTTTTAGCGTAGATCTCGGTCGTATTAACTTTAGAGGCCGAATGAAGGTCGAGATCGATAGTTGCAAAGGCTAATTGCCGCAAAGTTTGAATTCCCACGTTTAGAAGTTTAGCCTGAATCATTTTCTCGATGACCTCATCAGATAGTTTCTTCTGATTCTCTAAAAAATGGCCGGACAGTTTTTGGAGAGTCTCTCGGTTCCAAACCCAATTCTCAAGCATTTGAGACGGCGCCTCTACAAAGTCGGTCTTAACGTTGGTTCCTGAAAAGGTTGAAAACTTAGCCTGAGTTAAAGTTTGGTGCATGATATGTCCAAACTCATGAAATAAAGTTTCTACATCTCCGTGAGGAAGGAGTGAGGGATTGCCAGGGCTAGGTGGATTAAAATTTGCGACGATAGAGGATTGCGGAAGCTCATAATTTCCATCCGCCTTTAAATAACCGGAGACTAAAGTGAATGCCGCCGCGTGACCATATTTTCCAGCTCTCGGGAAAAGATCCATGTAAAAATAGGCTACTATTTTATCTTCCCGCTCGATTCTATATTTTTTGACGGTACTATGCCAAGTTTCTGCTTGGGTCTCCTCAATAAATGTTACGGAAAGAAGATCTTGATAGACCTCAAACATTCCTTTTAAAACTACTTCAATGGGAAAATATTCTTTTATTAATTGAGGATCAACATCGTATTTTGTTTTTCTTAAGATATTTTCATAGTAACGCCAATCCCAGGCACAAATAGTGGATTCTGTGGGGCCCAATTCTTTTCTTTTTTCCTCAAGCATTTGATTTAATTCAATCTGCGCTTTAGATTTAAGTTTCTGAATTAGATCATTTAAAAATAATCTTACCTGTTCAGGATTTTTTGCCATTCGACGTTCTAAAATAAAATCTGAATGGGTAGCAAATCCTAAAAGCTGAGCCAGTTCACTCCGCAAAGAAATGGCCTCCTCTAAAAGAAGACGATTAGCATCGCCTCCTTTGTTATTAAAGCGGAACTCAAACTCTTTTCTAGCTTCAGCATTTAAAGCATTCTGCATGAAGGGAAAGTAGTGGGGATAGGACATTGTGAGTTTAAAGTTTCCCTGGTTAGTTTTTTCTAATCCGTCAATGTAGCTCTGTGGAAGTCCCTTTAGCTTATCGGCAGAAACTTCAAAGGAAATATTTTCATTGACCAGGCGATTGGCAAATTCAGACTCAATAGCTACTAAACGTTTCTTTTTTTCAATGAACGTTATTCTTTTTTCTTTCGTAAGATCTAAACCGTTTCTCTTGAAAGAGATTAGATATTCCTCTAAGAGCTTCGATTCTTGCACAGGTAATAAAGATCCTTTGATAGCGGTGTGTTTGAGGGCTAGAAAAAGGTCTTCTCGGGTATAAATATCTACAAAAAGTTGCTGAACTAAATTTTCACAGGTGTCTGCAGCCGCTCTAACTTCAGGTTTTGGAGATACATACTTTAGAAAAATAATAGGGTTAAGAGTATTGCCAAATAGGCTAGTAGCTTTTTCCATGGCTAACGCTGTATTTTCAAAGTGACAAGCTGGTGGAGAGAGCTTTCCAATGGTGTTTAATGTCGATATTAAATTGGCTATTTCAGTTTGGCAGAGAGAGAGAATTGTTTCTGGTGAGATTTCAAAGGTTAACGGAGTGATGTAATTTGATGTTTTATCTGAAGCGTTTGACGGCGTTGCCATAAAGACCCCTAACAAAAAAAAGTTTTAGTAAGCATTATTTTTTTAGCAAACTTATCTAGTGTAGCGTTTCTAAATAGCGTTCTACATCGATAGCCGCTTGGCATCCCAGCGCTGCAGCTGTAATGGCTTGACGATAAATGGTGTCTTGAACATCGCCTGCTGCAAATACTCCAGGACGGCTCGTGGCCGTCGTCGGTCGTTTGGGCAGAATGACATAGCCCTTAGGATCTAGCTCTAGTTGTCCCTTCAAAAAGGTGGTGTTGGGTTCGTGTCCAATGGCCACAAAAAAACCTTCACAGGGAATTTCGCTAATAGCTCCAGTTTTCAAATTTTTTAATTTGGCTCCGGTGACGCCATCTTGGCCCAAAATTTCCAAAACTTCAGTGTCCCAAATAAAACTAATTTTAGGATTTTTAAAGGCGCGTTCTTGCATGATCTTAGAGGCCCTTAGATGGTCCTTTCTATGAACTACAGTCACTTGCGAAGCGAATCTAGTTAGGAAAGTAGCCTCTTCCATGGCCGAGTCTCCGCCTCCAACGATGACCAATTTTGCACCTTTAAAAAAGGCTCCATCGCAGGTGGCACAACTTGAAACCCCTTTTCCTAAAAGACGACTCTCAGACTCAAGACCAATCCATTTAGTGGCAGCCCCGGTAGAAATAATCACCGCTTTAGTTTGAATCTCTTCATCTTCAATATAAACCTTTAATGGAAATGAGGAAAAATCGACGCGAGTGGCATTTTTTGAAATAAAACGAGTGCCGAATTTTTCGGCCTGTTTTCTGAATTTGGCCATTAGGTCTGGCCCCATCATTCCCTCGGGAAATCCTGGAAAATTTTCCACATCACTGGTTAGCATTAAGAGACCGCCAGATTGATAACCTTCAATACAGATTGGAGAAAGATTAGCTCTTCCTGCATAAATTCCAGCGGTATAACCGGCAGGGCCGGAACCTATAATAACTAAGTTTTCAACTGCCATGGAAGATCTCCTTATCTTTTTTAATGGCTCATCGTAATAAGGAAAGCGTGAGAATTCAACCTATACAGTTGAATCTAAAATATCTTGTAGTGTGGATACGAAGGGGCGAAAGCTACTAGAGGGAATTATCTCTGCCATTTTTGAGGTGTCTACATTTAATCCCTTAAAAGTATTATTTTCACTGGGCGTGCTAACTATTGTTGCGGAAACCTTCGCAAGATCCAGAAGGGTCTGAATCATCTCTCCAATTTGAATGTTGTTTGGAGAGGCGATATTGAAAACCTCAAATCTAGAATCCAAGGAGGCCTTTAAAAGGAGGGGGAAAATGGTAACCATATCTCTGGCATCTGTGAACCTGCGAAAACTATCTATGGGCCCAACCTCTAGAATATTAGCGGCATTTGCTTGAAGCTCCTTTATCTTTTTGCAAATATCGGAGGCTACAAATCCCAAGGCTTGGTTTGGGCCAATACAGGTGTAAAGTCTGCCTACCACACCTCTAAGATTAGGGTACTGATGAATAAAGGTTTTTAATGTTTCTTCGGCTAAATATTTTGTAAAACCATAAACTCCATTAGGTTTTAGTTCAGATTTTTCCGTAACAATATCGGTCTGATTTCCATACACATGAACCGAGCTAGTTAGAAAAAAATCTACCGGAGAATTAAGTGAGACTAGAGCCTTTAGTAAAATTTGAGTAGCGATAGTATTTTGTAAAAAATAGGATTCAAAAGGAATCTCTTTTGTGACTCTCGCAATTCCAGCAAGGTGGTAAACTCGGGTCGGTTTAATCTTTTGGATAAAAACGGTTACCGCTTCAGCATCGGTAAGGTTAATCGATTCTATCTTGAGGTTGTCCGATGTTTCTGCATTAAGAGCGCACCCATAGATAATTTCATTGGGATCTATTTTTCTCAAATGAGATATTAAATATTTCCCTAAAAAGCCTGTAGCGCCTGTAACTAAAGTAACCATTATGAAAACACTTATAGCTCACTGGAGGCGGGCTGACAAAAGTAACTAAGCACCCATAGCCGATTATTTTTTATTCACGGTGTCATTGACGTGACTTTTTGCATGGAATTAGGATAAAATAGCGGTTTCCATAAGGTCATTTTAAGAGGGAGATCTATGAATATTCTGGTGACAGGTGGGTGTGGTTTTATTGGATCTCACTTTATTGAATATTTTTTAAGGACCTACCCTAAAGGTAAAGTTACCAATCTCGATGCCTTAACCTATGCGGCCCATCCCGACATGCTTAAACACCTAGAGACCTT